>DATNAF010000260.1:0-2831 GCA_035572845.1 Terriglobales bacterium | reverse complement strand
TGGTGTCACCGTGCTTGCGCTTCGCGACCAGATTATTCCCCCAACTATTAATCTGGAAAACCAGGATCCCGATACCGCAGGCATGGATTTCGTCCCAAATCACGCTCGCAAAGCTCCCATCGAATACGCCATGTCGAACTCCTTCGGCTTCGGCGGGACCAACGGCGCACTGCTCTTTAAAAGATGGAGCGAGTAGGACCTTCCCCTTGCAGCTTTTCTCTGTGGAGCTCAGTGCGCCTTTGTGGTTGAAACGATATCAGCGCTTTGCGCTTATCAGAATTCAATCACGATGAACGTTGCCGAGTGGGAGCCAGCATTAGTGAGTTTGAGTGGCGAGCCGCCCGTGAGTACGTGCACTTCTTGGGCGTCGAGTTCAATTTCGTCTGGATCTGCTTTTTCCTTGCTACGCTGGAGCTTCACGTCAGTTACGGCGATGAGCACATGGTTCGAGCTTCCGAAACTGGCGTCATCGCCGGGCGCGAGTTGCGTCTTGTAAGCGCTGAGATCTCCGCGCGTGAATGAGACCGTCCAGGTTGGCTTTGCCGAACCAAGGTCGCCCGGAAACAAGTCCCTGTCGTCAGACCGGTCGAATGGGTTGTATTGTACGCTGTGCAACGTCTCCGCGATGACTTCTCGAAATGGAACCATCGATTCATTCCGGATAACCTGCTTCTCCGGAGTGTATATAAAACGCGCCTCGCCCCCATTCCAATCATGACTGAATGTTGCCTTGCCTTCCGGGGTGGTCGAACTCCTGCTCTCGCCGGTCACAACGTAAAGATACGGATGCGCATGGCAGTGTGGCTGCGTGCTCGCGATCCGCGGCAATTCAAGTAGCAGCACTCGCGCATCAGAATTTTGGTAGAGCGTCTGATGGTGAGATTCGTCCGCAGCGTCCAGGCATTCGCCTGCGTGAGCACGAATTGGCACAGCAGACGTGGTGATTGCGAGTAACCATAGAATGACGATGGAATGGCATCTCATGCCAGTATTGTCGTGTAGCGGTTGTCTGCAGGGAACGTTACTTTAGTTGGCGACCTCTGCATGACGTAAAGCAGTGTTAGTCATTCCCTGTGCTCGTACCGGATCGGAAGCAAATCTTCCGGAATTCGACCCTCATTTAGCGGCATGCATTCTGTAGTAAACGACCCCTTATATCGGAACAAAGGGTCGCAACAGCATTACACCTTTTGCATCGCCGTCCATCGTGAATGCCTCGTCGAGGCCACTCCAAGCAGCACGATCATCGAACCCAGGGTGGCTGCTTCGATCAGCACTGCATACAAGCTCCGCCGCTTGGCTCGTGGAAACCGCGCCAGCAACCGACTGCCTACCATCGCGCTGCTGCGGCAGCGGCAAATCCGAGTTCGCATCGTGGATATTTCCGAGTTCCTCAAGGCCGAAGCCGGCCTGACTTGCCTGAATATTATTTTTGATTGCAGATGCCCTACTCCGTCCCCGCGACAACACCGCCCGTAAGAGAGGCCTCGCGTGACTTAACGACTTCTTGCAACATCCTGAAGTCACTTTGGATTTGTTGCTCCGACGCGTGCGCAGGCTTCTTCGATTTCAGTTCCTGTTCCAGGCGTGCGAACAGCAATCCTTCAACCAATTGAGGCGGGGTTGACATGCGAAGCGCATTGCCCCGGCAAATTCCTATCTGAGTTGTCGTGTCTTCGCCGTGCGCTCGCAGGAAGGGCTGGCCGGCGGCACCGAGTTGGGGTTCGGTTTTAGTCACAAATTCGCGCCAGTTTGGCAGCGGCTCTGACTCAACATTTTCGCGCTTCATAGCCAATACCGATTTCTCGTACCAATCACGCTGCCCGGCAGTCAGTGGAGTTTCCAACCCGCGTACCGGATCGAAAATCAATGCGCCCTTGGCCGGATCGAATCGCCATCCTGTCCAGTAAGCCGCCTCTACGCCGGCAACCAGGAATGGATGGAACAGCAGCACCGGCGTCACATATTTCTTAGCCAGCACCAGAGACTCGAGCACCCCATGCACCGGCCTGCTGCGTTTAAGTCCCGGCACTTGGGGAATCAGGAACGTGGTCAACTGCATTCGCGGATGGTGTTTAGCGGAATGCGCCAATGATTTGGCCGCCTGCTTCGGCGTCATTACCCCGAGGTCGGCAATAATGCTGCGATGCACCGCATGCGGATAATAAAAATTGATGATCTGCTTGGCGAAATCGGCACAGTTGCGGTCCAACAATGCATAGGATTCGCGGTTCGTTTCTGTATTCAATCGCCGGATCAGCGCATCATCCTGCTCGGGAGTGGTCTCGACGCGAAACCCATAGGTCGTCCGGTCATAAGCTGAGCCCACCACCTGGTAGGCATCCGGGCCGGAGATGTCTATTTTTGCGAGATATTGATGCCGAAGAAAGGAGACAAGCTTGGAATCAGCGTAAAGCGGTACGTCCCCCGGCTGGTCAACTGCATACAAATAAGGGAGCAGCGGGACGGCGACCCAGTCAGGTCCTTCGATGTGGTGATACCGGCTGATAACCACGCCAGCTTCACCGGGGCCGCAACGCCGGAGCAAAGTGGGTGTCTCGGCGCAAATTCTAGACAGATAAACTGCGGCGTGACCGGTTCCAGCAAAGGTGCCGTCGTAGCTATAGGGCTCTTCAAGCAGCAGCGTAGCCTGAGCGTTTGCCGATTTGGGAATCAGTCCGAATAAAATGGCAGCTACTAAGAAAACAAACAACTTATCAAGTTTTGAATGCAGAAACATACTTCACTGATTTTATCTAACCCAGCTCTGGAAAAGTTGTTCCGGAAGCCTCTTCATCAGCCGGGTCTTTAGTAATGCCAATGCGATCTAA
>DATNAF010000259.1:0-23882 GCA_035572845.1 Terriglobales bacterium | reverse complement strand
CTGATGTAACCGGATTTGAATTGTTCGCCAGAAATTGGCGGATGTAAAGAAGAAAACCCCTTTTTCTTGGACCTAGGCAATTCAAAGCGGCAGAGCGCTGGGAAACCGTGCCTGGGCTGATGTATTTTGAATGCACACCTGGCCATGCAGACCAACGTTCATGCCGTCGAATTCGTGTTCCTGCTTCTGCTGCTTTTCATTGTGGTCTTTGGTTTTCTTTCCAAAAAGCTGAAAACTCCTTATCCGATTGTGCTCGTGATTGGTGGCCTGCTTCTGAGCTTTGTGCCGGGAATACCGCGGATCAGTCTCAATCCTGATGTAGTGTTTTTTGTGATCCTGCCACCACTACTTTATAGCGCAGCTTGGCTTACCTCGTGGCGCGAATTTTCTTTCAACTTGGTCAGCATTTTGTTTCTCGCTTTCGGCCTGGTTACCTTCACGGTGCTGGGCGTGACTGCCTTAGGAAATTGGTTTCTTCCCGGCTTCGATTGGCGTGTGGGACTGGTGCTCGGAGCGGTCGTAGCTCCGACCGATGCGATCGCAGCAACTTCTGTCGCCAAGCGAATCGGACTGCCCAAACGCATCGTGGATATTCTGGAAGGTGAAAGCCTGCTCAATGATGCAACCGCCTTGCTTGCGCTCGAATTCGGATTGGCGCTTCTGGTTGGCGGAGAGCGGCCGACCTTCACCTTCGGCGTGTTGCGGCTCAGTTATCTGATCGTCGCTGGCATTCTGATTGGGTTGGCCATCGGCGAAATTGTTCATCGCGTCGAACACCGTATCGACGATGGTCCCCTCGAAATCGCGCTCAGCATTCTGACCCCCTACGTGGCATATTTGACCGCCGACAACCTGCATGCTTCCGGAGTGCTGGCGGTTGTCGCTTGCGGACTTTATCTCAGCCGCAAGAGCTCGCATTTCTTTTCTGCCGGCGTACGCTTGCAGGTCTGGGCAGTCTGGGATTCCCTGACTTTCATTTTGAATGGCCTGGTGTTTGTTTTAATCGGGCTTCAACTTCCTTATGTGCTGGGCAACATTCGCGATCACAACCTGGGAAGATTAATTGCATATGCAGCAGGCTTCAGCGCTTTTCTCATCCTGTTGCGGCTCATCTGGATGTTCCCCGGCGCCTACTTCGCGAACCTTATTCGCAGACGGTTCTTACATCAGAATGTGCAGACACCGGGCGTGCGTCAGATATTTGTTGTCGGCTGGACAGGAATGCGCGGTGTAATCTCGCTGGCTGCGGCGATTGCTCTGCCACAAACGTTTGCCGACGGCACTCCCTTCGCGCAACGCAACATGATTATTTTTCTCGCCTTCAGTGCCATCCTGGTCACCCTTGTACTACAGGGTCTCACTTTACCTCCGCTGATCCGGGCGCTGAAAGTTGGAAGTGCGCCGGCATCCCCGCCCGAGGAGCAAACCGCAAGACGCACCATCCTGGAAGCAGCGCTGCAATATCTGGACAAAGTTCGTGAGAAGGGAGAACCCGAGCTGGTCGAAGTGTGCGACGACTTATCGCGGCATTATCGCGCTCGCCTTGCGGATCTCAGTGAAAATGAAGCTCCATCTGCAGGGGGGATCGGTCCGGAGTTCTACAAGCAATACGTTGAAGTCTCCCGCAATCTGGTGAATATCGAGCGTCAGACTGCAGTTCAACTTCGCAATGAACGTCGCATCAGTGATGAATTACTGCGTGAACTGGAGCGCGAACTCGATCTGAGTGAATCGAAATTCGCCAAGCGGGTTTGATCCGTTCACCGGCTCGTCAATGCCCTTCGCAACGGAGATTTTGATTGGGATCAACAGCCGCCTTTTACCAGCCTCGCGTTTGCATCATGCTGGCCTGATCCATTGCAGCAACGGCCAGACCTTTCATCGCTCCGGCTAGGTCTTCGCTGACTTCAAGTAACACTTTAGGATCGTTGAAGTGGGTCGCGGCCTTCACGATGGCACGGGCGCGCTTCTCGGCTTCGGCGGGTTCTGCGAATGAAGTCGAGTCTTTCATAAAGATTCCTGAGCCGACGAACACGGCTTCAGCGCCAAGCTGCATTACCAGCGATGCATCAGCCGGAGTGGCAATCCCTCCGGCAGAAAAATTCGGCACCGGCAGCTTGCCGGTTTTTGCAACCATCTTTACTAGTTCATACGGGGCCTGGTGCTCTTTGGCTTTGGCGTAAAGTTCTTCTTCGCTGAGCACAGTGAGAATTTTCATTTCCTGTACGATCTGCCGAATATGTTTGACCGCGTGAACTACGTCGCCAGTGCCAGCCTCACCCTTCGTACGAATCATGGCCGCGCCTTCAGCAATTCGCCGCAACGCTTCACCCAGATTGCGCGCGCCGCACACGAACGGAACTTTGAACGCGTGCTTGTCGACATGATGAGCCTCGTCGGCCGGAGTCAACACTTCGGATTCATCGATGTAATCCACGCCCAGTTCCTGCAGAATTTGCGCCTCGGCGAAATGGCCGATGCGGCACTTCGCCATCACCGGAATCGAAACTGCGGCCATGATCTCGCGAATCTTCTTCGGCGAAGCCATGCGCGCAACTCCGCCTTCGGCGCGAATTTGCGCCGGCACGCGCTCGAGCGCCATCACAGAAACGGCCCCGGCGTTCTCGGCAATGACCGCCTGCTCGGCGTTGGTGACGTCCATAATCACGCCGCCCTTAAGCATTTCAGCAAGGCCGGTCTTTAAGCGGAGGCTGGTGGAATTGCCATTGTTTTGAGACATATTTAAATCCTTTAGGTGCTGTCGCGATCGCGAAGAATGGGCGCGGGGACGCCGATCTCTATTTTACAACTATGTGCCGAGCAGCGTACGCCGATTCTCTCGAGACACTTCGGGCATGCCCAATCAGTCCGGTTCCGCCTCAAACCTGTATCCCACGCCGCGTACGGTGAGCAGGTGCTGCGGACGCTCCGGGTCGTCTTCAATATAGCGCCGCAAGCGCACGATGAAATTATCAATGGCGCGAGTGTCAGTGTCCTCGCGAAGGTCCCAGACTTCCTCGAGAATTGATTTGCGAGAGACAACCTGTCCGCGGTGACGAATTAAATATCGCAACAGCTCGGCTTCCATCACCGTGAGGTGAGTGGTGGCGCCGTCATTGCGGAGTTCCAGGTTCCCGAAATCGATAGTCCTACCATTAAAAGAGAAAGTGCCGAATTCCTGGCTGCTGCTGTCGGGGCTTTGACCGGCTGCTGGCGATGAGTGATGGCCTGCGGGAGTTTGCTGCATCCATTCTCGGCGCCTCAACAGGCCTTGCAAGCGCGCAAGAAAAATCGGCAGCTCGAATGGTTTGGCTACATAATCGTCTGCGCCCGAGGCAAATCCCTTGAGCACATCTTCCGGACGAGCACGCGCCGTGAGCATAAGAATAGGGATGAAGTTGCGCGCGGCACGCAGCTCGTTCGCGACCTCGAAGCCATCCTTCCCGGGAAGCATGATGTCGAGCACCAGCGCGTCGAAGTTCTCGCGCCGCGCCAGCAGCAGATCGAGCGCGGTCTCGCCATCGCCGGCGATGCTCACAGAGTGTCCTTCGGCTTGCATGTTGAATTGGAGACCGGTGGCGATGTGAGCTTCATCTTCCACAATTAATACGCGGCTCATGAGATTCTCCGCGGCAATTCGAAGATGACAGTCGCGCCTTTGCCTTCGCCGGGGCTCTCAGCAACCACTCTGCCGCCGTGCCGTTTGGCGATAGTGCGCACCAGGAAAAGCCCGAGGCCAGTGCCGCGAACCTGCCCCAGCGCGCGGCTGGGCACACGATAAAATCGTTTAAAAATTGTCTTCAATTCAGAACGAGGAATTCCAACCCCGCGGTCCTGTACCCGCAAAACCAGCCGCTTCTGCTCTTCGATCGCGAGCTGGACGGATATATCAACATTGTTGCGCGAATATTTCACCGCGTTATCCAAAATGTTCGACACCGCCGTGCGCAAATCTTCAGGATCGCCGCTCACTTCAGAACTGCTGCCATTCAATGCACAGTGATAACGCAACGCACCGGACTGAAGATGATGACTGACGCGGGCAGTCTCCACGCAATCTTTGACCAGCTGCGCGAAATCCACGCTTATGCTTTGACCTTTGCTGCCGGCCTTCCCTGCTTTTAACACTTTCTCGACGGATCCCATCAGGCGATCGGTGTCTTCGAGCATCAGCCGGTAGAACTCGCTACGTTGAGATTCATCAATATGGGTTCCGCGCCGCTCCAGAGTTTGCAGGTGAAGACGAATGGACGCGATGGGCGTCTTCAATTCGTGAGTAACGGCGTTAATAAAGCTGTCGTGTTGTTCGTTGCGGCGAATTTCACGGACCAGAAAACTGGTGTTGAGTATCAAACCGGTGGCAATCGCACCAAAAAAGATGATGCCGAGCAGGACCTTAACGTCGTGCTGCCAATTCAGAATGATCCAGCCAAAACCAACGGCAACCGCAACTGAGGCCAGCACCACCCCGAAGGTAAGAAAGAACACGATTTTGCCGCGCCGGCTAACCCGCATGCAGAGATTCTAGCGCGGCAGAGCAGCCGGGAGATAAGACGATTTCCCCGTTCTGCATTCTGCATTCTAACTTCTGCATTCTGACTTCTTACTTCTGCATTCTGCATTCGGACTTCTGACTCCTTTCGTCCAACTTCGCCCTCAGTTACTTGCCCACACCAAACCTGTCATCCTGAGCGGAGAAAATCAATTCGCTCGCGAATTGATTTCCGGAGTCGAAGGACCCCGTGTTTCTGTGCGCAACCGCAGGCACATCCAGGCATTCTGACCACAGAGTTGTGGGTCCCTGTTGACGCTCCTTCGTCGCGATCCATCGAACGCTAATTAAACGGCACGGCTGGAAGCCGTGCCCTGAGCGAAGTCGAAGGGTGCTGTTGGAAGCGGGGTTTGATAATCCGCGACGAAGGAGCGGCAACCGCGGACGACCGGCCTAATCCGTTTTGCGTGGGTTCTTATTTGCGTTATCTATGCTGATGGTGCCCCTCTCTTCGGCCGCGCTCAGGACAGGCTCTTTCGTAGTTCCGTCCTTCGCAAAGTGCGCGAAGAACGGGCACCCACGCCACCCGCCTGAAATCGGTTTAATTTTTCGGCCTGAGAACGCCCGCACTATGCAGCAACAGTCGAATCAGTTCGCTCTGGCGATTCACTCCGGTTTTTAAGAACACGCTCTTGAGTTGCGACCTGACAGTGTTTTGTGTAACACCACAGGAATCGGCTGCCTCTCTTAACGAATGCCCCTCTAGCAGAATCATCGCAAGCCGTGCCTCAGCCGGAGTCAATCCATAGCAACGTTGCAGCAGATTGGCAGGGAGCTCCAGGTTTTGATCGGGGTCCGAGATAAAAACCGCAGCCGCAGCTCGCTCCGACAAGCCATTGTTAAATCCGTGCAGAGGAACAATGGTAACCGACAAAGGTCGTCCGTTCTTTCGTGAAATCGATATAGTTCCCCCCGCACAGCACCCTTGTCCTGTTGCCGTCGCCAATGCACCGTTAATCATTCCCAGTAGGCAATTCGATTCCACATAAAGTGCCGCACGCAATTTCCCATGCCGCAAGAGCAACCCATCTGTCCGGCAAAAGACTTCTTCAGCTTTGCTGTTCATCGAGAGAACTACTCCTGCGATTCCCAAGAAAACTACGCCGGTTATCAGTAGATTTAGGGCACTCTCCATTGATTGATTTCGTGCCTTTAGTTCTGAGAACTGGAAGTGGAGTTTGAAAGCCCGTTGCATATGCGGAATGAGACGATCAAGCACGTACAAATCGGAAGCCCGGAAATTGCCGGACAATGGATTCCTGTACATGCTAACGCTGGCCCAGCGAGCTCCGTTGTTCTCGACCAGCGCAAACATGCCATGTGCGACTTCATATGGCACCATAAAATCGTTGTAAACCTCGGTGGTCACTAGCTCCTCTGTTGTGCAGAGCGATTCGGACGAACATACGTATCCAGCAGGTTTCGACCGCCCTCTCAATGCCCAAACGTCCATGGCACCGTAATACTGCTGATACAAGCGACCTGCTTCGGGATCCATCTCCCAACCAGCGGAGATTGTGTGTACCTCTTGACCTAAATTGTGCATGACCAGTGCAGCCGAATCGGCACGACAGCTTTTCGCGAGCGCCTCAAGCAAAGATGTCCAGAGCGACGCATCTGCCGCAGCGTCATACACAGTGCCTATTAAGTTTGTGAGTACTTCATCGCTTATCAATTGACGAGCCTCCCGTTATTTAGTGGAAGGGGGCCGATAATCGTTTCTTTCGTGAGCGCTATAGATATTCGCTCTTCCGACGCTCGCTTTGAAACTTGGCGTTCAGCTTGGGGAAGGTGCCGGCGAGAAAAGAACGGCCCGGGCATTCTCCTCTAAAGATCAAGGCGAGTCAAACTATATTCGGGTCCTTCACCCATTTGGGGCATGACACCAGGGCTGCAGTTTATCCAGAATTAACGCCCGACGACGTAAACGCTCGCGAGCGCAACGCGCAGGGGGCAAGCAGATCGTTCGCGACACTCGGACAAAAAGGAGATTCATCAACAATGACAAAGCACATTGATTACGCAGAATTCTGGTCAGGATTGCTTCCGAAGGGAGCACTTGTGCTCTTCATGGTCCTGTGCACGATTAGCGTTAGCCTGTCAGCGAATGCTCAAGGCCTTCGAATCGTCACCTTCGATGCTCCCGGCGCGGACATGAACCCGGGGGACTTCAACGGAACCTACCCAAGCGGTATCAATGTTTGGGGAGTTATCACAGGTGCTTACCAAGATACGAACAGTGTCTTCCACGGCTTCCTGCGGAGTCACGAAGGCAAAATCACCTCATTCGAGGTTCCTGGCGCGGACATGAGCCCGTACAACGGCACCGCGCCCTCAAGTATCAATGACTTGGGTGCCATTGCAGGAAGCTACTATGACGCGAATGGTTTCAGTCATGGTTTTCTGCGGAGTCCGAATGGGAAGTTCACAAGCTTCGACGTTCCAGGCGTGGGTGGTTCCGGCTCGACTCCGCTGGCGATAAACATCGAAGGAGCAATCGTAGGGTACTACACGGATTCGAATTTTTCCTTCCGCTCTTTCGTGCGCAGTCCCGATGGCAAATTTACCACGTGGACAGGTCCGGACGCGTGCACGGGCAATAGCTCGGAAGGGTGTTTTGGGTCGGGAGCTTCCAACATCAATGCGTTTGGAATAATTGCCGGAGGCTTCGAAGATAGCAGCGGCAACTTTGTTCACCACAGCTTCGTGCGCAATGCGAATGGCCAATTGAAAGTCTTTGACGTTCCCGGTGCGGGCACTGGAGCCTACCAAGGTACGGGGTGTCCTGGCTGCGCCCTAGGCCTGAATCAGTTTGGTGCGATCGCGGGGATATACAGTGACTCTAATAGTGTGAATCACGGATATTTCCGGAATCCCGACGGAAAGATTATGACCTTCGATGCTCCCGGTGCCGGTACTGACACCTACGAAGGAACAGGCTGTTTCTCTGATTGCCCGCTGAGCCTCAACAACTGGGGTGCTGTTACCGGAAGCTACATTGATGGAAATTTTGTGCAGCATGGCTATTTGCGCAGCTCTGGGGGCAAGATCGTGACAGTGGATCCTGCTGTGTCAATTTATACTTTTGTAGACGGAATCAATGGCTTTGGAGCAATCACGGGATACTACGTCGACCCGAGCGACGTGTATCACGGCTTCATTGCACTGCCGTGTGACCACTGGTGCGCAGACAACCAGGAGAGCACAACCGCTGGAACTTCGATTCCTCCGCTCGTGTCTTCCAAAAAGCCCGTAACTGCTACCCAACATAATCCACGGGCCCATGATTCGTTCGCCCCAATAACAGGTCCCTACGGCAGACACCTGATTCATTCGCGTCACAACGTCAAATCGCAAACAGCCAAGTAATTCTTCACGGAGCGAACCACTAATCGAATACGTTAGGGGCATTCCAGAGTGCCCCTATTTTCGATTGGGGGCTGGCCCAGCGTTTCAGCCTGATTCCCAATTTGGGGGTTGCCCCACCCTTCTCGCGCTTTTTGCGAGAGGGTGGGATGTCGTTTGGAACTAGAATTCCCTCGACGTGGGACCTAAGCCCAAACGCTACCAACAGCAGCGCTGCCTTCATTTGATCGCTTTCAGCTGTTATCGGCGAGTGCCATTCAAGCCTGCTTTTGGATTCTGTGCGGCAGTTCCACTGCTCAATATCCCTGAGGCGGGCTGCCCAACATTTCGCGGTTTTCGAAGGTGCGCACATCCTCAAAACAAGCTCTCCAGATCGCGAGCACCGTGCACGATTCTCAAGATTAAAATTTCAGACTTACGAACTTGGTAGAAAATCAGATGCTTGGGAAATCCAAGAATTAAAACTCGCCGAACGTCACTAAGTTCTGAATGTGGGAATTTGCTGATCGTGCCAGCACGAGGTCGATCGATAATGCGCAGCACCGCAGAGGTCACCGCTGTTTCCCAGCGCTTTGCTAACTGTGCGCCTGATTGCTGCTGATACCAGTCGGCCTGCTCAATAATGTCAGCGGCTGCCGCCTCACTGACCGTCAGCCGAGCGGCTTTCACTTTCGACGTGCCCGCTGCCTCAAGACATGTACTAGCCCTTTTCTCCGGATCTCCGCGATCGGAAGTTCAATCTTCGTTCCCCTTGCGGCCGCCAATAGGTCTTGCTCCAGGTCACCGAGTCTACGTTCTTTATCCTGACGTATGAGCTCACGAACGTATTCACTAGGGGTGCCCCAGTCACCAGATGCAACTTGGCTTTCGATGTATTTCTTCAGCGGCTCAGGTAAAGAGATATTCAAAGAAGTCATTGACATACCTTCATATTATGACAGTTTATGACCGTATAAAAGAACTAATTCGGAAAGTTTCGTGAGGTATAGCACCTGATGTCAATCCCGTGGAAGTATTGTCCACTTCCGCTCCGGCCACTAACACTCAGCAACTTAACCAATAAAAAAAGGGCGGCCATAAGGCCGCCCTTGCACCGGTCTAAAGTTGTTTAGAAGCGGTACAGAAAACCAGTGTTCACGCGAACGTTGTTGTTGTCGCTGATGCCGCTGAAGCTCAGGCGCATCCAGTCCACGTTCACGGCGCGGAAGACCAGTTTGTGCCGGCCGAAATCCATGCCACCGCCGAACATGATCGTGGATCCGCTAATTCCAAACCCACCCGCCCCAATGTGCGCGCCACCAAATAAAGCGTGCACGTATGGCGAGAACACGCCCTTAGGGTGCGAAAGCACCGGGCCAACCGCGTAGGTATAGAGGCTCTGGCCCTGGCTGAATCCGGAGCCCAGGTCGCCAGTGATGCCGATTGATTTCCAGATGTAGAAGTTCGCCGAGGTGCTGAACCCGTTAGCGTGCCATCCACCGTCGGTGCTGGTGAACTGATAACCACCGAACACTTCAGGCTTGGGCACTTCCCCAGCCATTCCGAACAAAGAAGTCATGCAAACTAGAACCGCAACGCCGATAAATTTTTTCATCCTTCTCCCCTAGTGATTTGAAGTGCACCCGTTCCGTCCTCATACCGGCGTGTCTTGCTGCCGGGGTCCTCCCATTCAGTGATGGACGGATCCCGAAGTCCGGATCGATTGAGGTGCTTGTGAAATCCTCGCTGTTTCGGCAGTGCGGGGCAAGGTAACAGAAGCAGAGCCAAACCTTAGGCCTTCGGTAACCGCAACATTCCCCAAATGGAGTTGGTCCGATTCCGAACAGGGGCGTCCCGCAGCCTTTGCAACGCCGTTCACGCCTCGACGCGGGAGGGCATGGGTGTATGACGACGGAGGGAACGGCTTTGAGCCGTGAGTTCATATAACGACGGGAGGGCACGGCTTCAGCCGTGCCGATCGAAGCATTGTTCAAACAACCCGCGACGAAGGAGCGACGACTATTTCCAACCCCGACGAATTTCGTCCAAACAAATCGCCTGGATCTCACGCGAACTGTTAAAACACATAACACTCGGTGTGTGCGCCGTCGGACAATGCAAGCGAGTTAATCCTGTGTGTGCGGCAGCGTACGCTCCAGGCCCATTACCGCAATTACCACGGTGCTATTTTCGCGGACTGCAAATTTCCGTAGCATTTATTCAAGGTTTTCTTTCGCGTCGTGGCCAAATTGTTTCGAGGGTGAACTCCTGATGAGGAATTCAGGCGCAGACTGGCTTTCCTGTACGATTCGAAGTGTTGAGCAAATTATGGAGCGCCACGGCTTCCAGGAAGACGAGCCTACGAGCGAAGCTGCCGCCGAGCCCGTCGCCAACCAGGACATTTCTCTGTGGGGCAAGATCGTACGTGCCGCCCGTCCCCATCTTCTGCGCTCAAAGTGAGCTGACACCTCCGCTCAGGCTGGCTTTGGCGAGAAGATCGTCTTGCATTTGCGGCGTCCACGATCTCTCGATTTCTTGCGGGTATTCTGGTCGGCAGCAAGCACCCGGTCCGACAACCTGATCCAGCGGCTGAACATATCGAGTTCGGCGGTAGGCGCGTCCCAGAAGTTAGGAGCCCGGCAGAAGGCGATGATGTTGGCCACGGTCGGAGTGAAAAAGAAAGCTCGATTTGTGTGCTCGGCGTTGCAGTGCCCATCGGTCATAAACATCTCCTGAATTCTTCGGCACCCGAAATTCCGAACGCCGGTCAACAAGGGCTATGCTATCGGCTCGACGCGCCTGTGTACGATACAGGACATTGTGTATAACCGCGTTACCGAAGGACATGGCCTGGCGCTCTCCTGGATATAGTCCCTCGTTTCAGGCGGATTCCCGCTGCACGTGGATTAGAGTTTGGAACTTGCGAAGAGGCACACGATTTCGAACCAGCCTGCAACCGCAACCAGCTATAGGATCGTCTAAGTTTCGGTTATAGCCACGCACAATCCTGAAAGCTATGGAGGCAAACTGTGCTCACCGAACTACTCTCCCGCTGGCCGCTGATTCAGCAGATCAAAACTGGAGCCGACGGTACCGGCGTTGAATCCATGTCGGAGCGGACGCGAAATTTGCGCCCGAAGACCGACGGAGCACAGGTTGCGAAATCGATTTGTCCATACTGCGGTGTTGGCTGCGGACAGCTTGCGTTCCACAAAAACGGCAAGCTGATTTCGATTGAAGGCGATCCCGATTCGCCCATTTCGCGGGGGCGCCTCTGTCCCAAGGGTGCGGACACATTCGAGCTACACACTCATCCGGGGCGGTTGCAGAAAGTAAAATACCGTCGACCTTATTCCACAAAATGGGAAGATCTTGACCTCGATACCGCCATGGATATGGTCAGCGATCGCCTATGGGAATCGCGCGAACGCACCTTCCAGGAAAAAGACGAAAAAACCGGCGACCTGATAATGCAGACCAAGGCCATCGCCCACCTCGGCGGCGCCACCCTCGACATCGAAGAAAATTACCTGATCAAAAAATTCTTCACCGCCGGCCTGGGCATGGTCTGCATCTCCAACCAGGCCCGTATATGACATAGCTCCACCGTTCCAGGTCTTGGAACGAGCTTTGGAAGAGGCGGGGCGACTACCGCGCAACAGGACCTGAGTAACGCGGACGCGATCCTGATTATGGGATCGTCGATGGCGGAGAACCATCCTGTGGGATTTCAGTGGGTGATGGAAGCGCGGGAGCGCGGGGCGAAGGTCATTCATGTGGACCCGCGGTTCACGCGAACCTCCGCCATGGCAGATATTTGGGTGCCGCTACGCGCCGGAAGCGACATTATTTTTCTGGGCGCGATGGTGAATTACGTTCTCACGAACAATAAAGAATTTCGCGAGTACGTCGTCAATTACACCAACGCCGCCACATTGCTACGGGATGATTACAAGGACACTGAAGATTTGGATGGGCTGTTCTCCGGTTGGGACAGCGAGAAGAAAAAATACGACCCGGAGAGTTGGTTGTATCGTGGCGCGCCGGTAAAGGGCGGCAAGGGATCGAAGCCCGGCCATTCGGCGGCCGGCGGGGGGCACGGAAAAGATCGAGGGGGCGAAGCGCAGGAGGCGAATAAGTTTGAGTCAGATCCGTCGCTGCAAGATCCACTATGTGTTTTTCAAGTGTTGAAGCGGCATTTTTCGCGATACACGCCGGAGATGGTTGAGCGCTACTGCGGCGTTTCTCAGGATGTATTTCTAAAAGTTGCGGAGACGTTTAGTTCAGCATCAGGGCCAGAGAAGACTGCGGCAATCTGTTATGCGGTGGGTTGGACGCAGCATTCGAAGGGCGTGCAGATTATTCGAACCGCGTCGATTTTGCAGATGCTGCTGGGAAATATTGGGCGTCCGGGCGGCGGAATTCTGGCGCTGCGCGGACACGCGTCAATTCAGGGATCGACTGATGTGCCGACGCTTTACGACATACTGCCGGGCTATTTGCCCATGCCGTTCCTCGAGGCGGATGCGAGAGACTTAAAGAGTTACATCAAGAAGCACAAACCATCGACTGGGCTGTGGGCAAATTTCGATGCATATTTCATCAGCTTGATGAAGGCTTACTACGGCGACGCAGCGACGAAAGAAAATGATTACGGGTTCGACTGGCTGCCGCGCGTAACAGGCGATCACTCACATTTCGGATACTGGCTCGACATGCAGGACGGAAAAATGGAAGGCCTGTTCGTGATGGGACAGAACCCTGCGGTGGGAGCTTCAAACGGGCGACTGGAGCGGACGGCGCTCTCGAAGCTGAAATGGCTGGTGGTGCGCGACATGGTCGAAACGGAGACGGCTTCGTTCTGGCTTGATTCGCCGGAGGTGAAGCGAGGAGAGCTCGATCCGAAAACGATTGCAACAGAAGTATTTCTGTTTCCGGCTGCAGGCACGGCGGAAAAAGAAGGGACGTTCACCAATACGCAAAGGCTGCTGCAGTTTCGGGAGAAGGCAATCGATCCGCCGGCAGATGCCAGGAGCGAAACCTGGTTTATGTATCACCTGGAGCGGCGTGTTAGGGAAAAAGCTAAAGGCGATACGCGGTCGCGGAATGCTGGACTGAATGCACTGACGTGGGATTATCCGGTGAAGGGGAAAAACCAGGATCCAGATGTACAGTCGGTGCTGAAGGAGATCAATGGCTACAGCAACGAAAAAGTTGAACCACAAAATCAGCCAAGTACATCTGAGGACAGTCAAAATCCTGAACCACGAAGGACACGAAGGTTCACGAAGGAAGAGCAACATCGCAAACTGCTGGCGCATATTCAGGAACTCAAGAATGACGGTAGTACGGCGTGCGGGGCGTGGATTTACTGCGGAGTGTTTCCGGAAGAAGGGCGAAACCGCGCCCTGGAGCGCAAGCCGAAAGATTTACTGGGACACGGCTGGGGATTCGCGTGGCCGAACGATTGCCGCATCATTTACAACCGCGCATCGGCGAAGCCGGATGGAACGCCGTGGAGCGAACGCAAGAAGTTAGTGTGGTGGGATGCGGAGAAGAAGGAATGGACAGGTCTGGATAACGCCGACTTCAAAAAAGATCTTGCACCGGATACGCCGGATAATCTGGAAAACGGCAAAGGCGTGAAGGCATTGGGCGGTGCGCGGCCGTTTACTTTGCATCCGGATGGCGTGAGCTGGCTTTTTGTGTCGAGCGGATTAAAAGATGGGCCGCTGCCGACGCATTATGAAGCACTCGAATCGCTGATTCACAATCCTCTTTATAAGCAACAGGACAATCCGGCGGCGCATAAGAAAAAACGGCCCGATAATCCGTATGCGAATTCGCCGGGCGATCCAAGATATCCATTTGTGCTGACCACTTATCGCATGACCGAGCAGCACACAGCCGGAGGCATGACACGGACACTGTCGCATCTGGCGGAGTTGCAGCCGGAGTTGTTCACCGAAGTTTCCCCCGAACTCGCAGCAGAAATCGGACTCGAGCATGGCGATTGGGCCACGATTTCAACTCCACGGGCGGAAATCGAGGCGCGGGTTGCGGTTACCCGCCGCATGCGGCCAATGATGATCGATGGGCGACAGGTTCATCAGGTCGGGATCCCTTATCACTGGGGATATAAGGGGCTGGCGAAGGGCGATGTCGTGAATGATCTTTTAGTGGTGAGCGAAGAACCGAATGTGCGGATTATGGAGACCAAGGCACTGGTGTGCAATATGAGGCCGGGAAGAAGGAACCTCGACGGATCATCTCGGAAAAGAGAAGCGGTAACCCACTCTACGAAAACCGCGTAGGGTGGGCACCCGATATTTTCAGAAGATGACGGTTAAAACCATTAACCACGAAGGGCACTAAGGTTCACGAAGGAAATCCATGGCGATAACGGCATTTCTGACAGATTCGACGTTGTGTATCGGTTGCAAAGCTTGCGAAGTCGCTTGCAAGGAATGGAATGGCGTCGGCGAAGACGGGCTGAACTGGAGCGGATTCTCTTACGACAACACCGGAGCGGTTGGGGCACAAACCTGGCGGCACGTGAAGTTTGTGGAGCAGACGCCGGAGCCGGGATTCGGCGGCAATGCGCCGGAGATGAATTCGTGGTCGTTTTCGTCTGATGTTTGCAAGCACTGCGAAAATGCAGGATGCCTGGAAGCGTGTCCGACAGGCTCGATTGTGCGGACGGAATTTGGCGGCGTGTTCGTGCAACCTGACATCTGCAATGGGTGCGGATATTGCGTGGTTGCGTGTCCGTTTGGTGTGGTGGAGCGAAATGAACAGGACGGCCGCGCTTTTAAGTGCACGTTCTGCTATGACCGCCAGAAGGCGGGATTGAAACCGGCGTGCGCGAAAGCTTGTCCTACAGAGTCGATCAAATTTGGCGAAATTAGCGAATTAAGGCAGGACGCGGAGAACAGAATTGAACAACTGAAGGACCGCGGGATGAACGACGTGGAATTCTACGATGCTTCAGATACGAGTGTCGGCGGAATTCACGCTATGTTTATCGTGCGGGGCGATCCGCGGCAATATAACTTGCCGCCCAAACCCGAGGTGCCGACGGTGTATTTGAAAAAGGCGTGGCGAGGGTCGGCGATTGGAGCGATGATGCTGTTGGGTGGAGCGGTGGCGGCGTTTCTGGCAGATGATCATCGTCGGTAAGCAACGAACAGTCATGCTAGTGACACAGCAAAGGCATTAACCACGAAGGACACGAAGGTTCACGAAGGAATACAAAATCGGCGGGCGAGGGCGCCCGCCCCACACACATACGAAAACATTATGAGTGATCCTGCACGCATTACGCCGCGCATACCGGATGAATCGAGCGAACGACGATTGGTGGAGATTCGGCGCGAGGCCGAGAGTGCCGGGAAAGTTGCTGCCAAGGGTGTGCGTCCGGGAGGCGCGCCGTTTCCGCAGGCGTCCCCGGAGACCGGATATTACGGGATTCCTCTGCTCAAGCCGCCATCGTGGACTTGGGAGATCCCGCTTTATTTTTTTGTTGGTGGGGCTGCAGGTGCCGCCGCGGTTGTGGGCTCAATTGCTCAGTACACGGGGGCTGACCGCAAGATTGTTCGCGATGCGCGATGGATTGCGGCGGCAGGTTCAGTAATCTCTCCGGCGTTATTAATTTCTGACTTAGGGCGTCCCGCGCGATTTCTTAATATGCTGCGGGTATTCAAGCCGCAGAGCCCGATGTCAGTCGGGGTGTGGACGCTGGTGGGATTTTCCGGTGGCGCAGCGGCAGTGGCGTTCGCGCAACTTCTAACCGACCGTTACGGATCTTCGTTTCCGGTACGGGTGATCGAGCAAGCTGGGCAGGCGGCATCTTTATTGTTCGGACTTCCCTTTTCGAATTACACGGGCGTGCTGATTGGCGCGACGGCAATTCCGGCGTGGAATGAAAATGCCGCAGATCTGCCGATTCACTTTGGAATGTCGGGGCTCTCGGCAGCGGTCGGCATGCTGGAGTTGATGGGCAATTACAAGAGCCGCGCTCTTGGGGCATTAGGACTCGGCGCAGCATTGTTTGAATCTTGGGAAGGACTAAAAATTGAGACCCGGCACAAGGCTGCGATGGAGCCACTCAGACATGGAGGCAGTGGAACGTTGACTCGAGCTGGCGGATTGCTCTCTGGACCAGTGCCTACGGCTTTGCGGATTTTGAGTTTGTTGTCGGGGAATCCCAAGTCATTGCGGAAGGCGGCCGCGATTTCGGGAATTGCGGGTTCGCTGCTTACGCGAATTGCCTGGGTTTATGCGGGGCATGTTTCAGCGAAGGATTGGCGTTTGCCGTTGAATGAAAGTAAAAGCTTTTAACCGCAGAGGACGCAGAGAAACGCCAACGCGAGCGCAGAGCGGAACGGCTTTTGGTTCAAGATATTGGGTTGGACGGGCGAGACGCCCGTCGCTTAACCAACTTGTGTTTGTGGGGGACGGGCGTCTCGCCCGTCTGGCCTAGTGTGATTTGGATGTGTAGTAGCCGGTGCGGTGGCGGGCTTTATAGTTGGCTGCTTCGGGGAGGCCGGCCAGTTTCACTTCAAGCCTGCGGAAATCTGATTCGGCCAGTCGTTGCGTCGGATAATAAGCCAGAAGGTATTGCGTGCGCAGTTCGTCGCTGATGGCGCGAAATGCCTGATCGAGTTGCTGGATCGACGACGCGTAGTAGTACTTTCCGCCAGTATCTTCGGAGAGCTGGATCAACGCATGTTCTCCTCCGGTGTCGCGGCCGGCACTGGCTTCAATGGGCACATCGATGATGCTGTAAACGATGGCCTCGGCTTGCTGGGCGGCACGAAGCGCTCCCTGATAATTCATCTGGCTGGCGGTGTCGCCGCCATCCGTGATCACCACCAATACTTTTCTTCCCTGCCGGGATTCGAGCGCCTGAGCTCCTAGAAAAACTGCATCGTAAAGTGCAGTCGCCGCGCCAGTGTGGACGCGGTCTACCGCGTGATCGATGGCTTTTAAATCTGAGGTGAAAGGCAGGTCCTGACTCACAACCTCACTGAAATCGTAGAGTGACAAAGCATCGACAGGACGGATTATCGCGTGCGCAAAGCGGCGGGCCGATGCCAATTCGAGCGGAAGATCTTTGCGAGTGCTGAGGCTGGTGTCGATATCGAGGACGATCGAAAGCGGGAGTTCAGATTCTTTTCCGAAAACAGAAATTTTTTGCGGATGACCATCCTCAAAGATTTGAAAATTGTCCTTGGTCAAATTGCCAACGGGAGAGCCGTGCTCGTCGGTGACGGTCACGAAAATATTGACGAGTTTGACGTCGACTTTGATGTCGGTGGCGTCGTCGGCTGCGGACCTGGCCCAGGGCGGTTTGGGAACACTGCCGGAAGTTTGCGCCTGACACACGGATGCGGCCAGCAGGGCTAAAAGAGGAAGAAGTTTCATTTGGGGGCTATTGGGTTGGATGCAGAGTTCTTCGAATGGCTGCCTTTGGAGCGGGGTGCTCGGCTGTGCACGGGCGAGGGGACCTTGGGTTCTTGCAGGACGGGCGAGGACGTCCGTCCCCCCACTTCTCGATTTTTATTTTGTTGATTGATGTCGTCCGGGAAAGGTTCGCCGTCGGACCAAACCGCGCCATCGTCGAAATACTCTTTTTTCCAGATGGGGACTGTGCGCTTTAGAGTGTCGATCAGCCAGCGGCAAGCGTCGAATGCGGCGGCGCGATGAGCGGAAGCCACGACAATCAGGACACTGGTTTCACCGATTTCGATCCGGCCGAGGCGATGGACGATTGCGGCGTCTCGAATCTGAAACTGATCGAGCGCGCGAGTGACCAGCGATTCCAGTTCTTTGACGGCCATTTCCTCGTAAGCTTCGTAATCCAGAAACAGCGTGCGGCGATCGCGAGTGTTATTGCGCACAATTCCTTCGAATACGATTGCGGCGCCGTCATCGGGACGTTTTATTTTTTCGAGCAGAGCTGCGGTGTTGATGGGCTGGCGTGTGATCGAGACTCGGTGTTCAGCTTTGGGATTCTCGTTCTCGTTTGAACCTCCGCTGACCGGTGGAAGCAGCGCAACCTCGTCGCCGGAATGCAGCTTCATTTCAGGTTTCGCGTATTCCTGGTTCACAGAAATTGCGATTGAGCTGAAGATTCCCGGGTTCTTTGACAAACGTTGCTCGTAGTGTTTGATCACGTCGGCGGCGCTGGCTTGGTCGGGTAATGAAAGCAGGTCGGAGCTTCGCCCTGTGAGATCTTTTAGAATTCCGAAAAATAAGACACGGACCTTCATACAAGAAAAAGATACACCAGGAGCTATCAGGCATCAGCCCTCAGCGATCAAGAAAACTTATAGAGCGCCGGAGATCGCCCGCTTTAAAGCTTTTAACCGCAGAGATCGCAGAGAATACGCAAAGATCGCAAAGAAAAGCATTGAATCAGCTGATTTCTTCGGGCAAGAAAAAGGCCAGCCGCTTGGCGACTGGCCGGTAATCACATTAGCTTCAGCGACCCTTAGGAGGCTCTTTGTCTTTCTCTTTAGGAGGCGGCGCCGGGTGATTTTCGCGTTGCGGCGCGGGGCGCGATTCGCGTTGTGGCGGCGGTGCTGGGCGGCTTTCGCGTTGGGGCGGCGGTGCTGGGCGGCTTTCACGTTGTGGAGGCGGTGTTGGGCGGCTCTCGCGTTGCGGCGGCGGCGCGGGGCGCGATTCACGCTGCGGCGGAGGCTCGGCCGGCCGGGCCTGCGGAGGCGGCGTATTGCGTTGCACGTCCGGTCGCGATTGCGGAGGAGGTTGTTGCCGGGTCTCTGGCGGGCGCGCTGGCTGTTCAGGCCTCGTCTGCGGAGTTTCCGGCGGACGATTATTTTCTGGCCTTGCCTGCGGAGCTTCCTGAGGACGGTTATTTTCGGGACGCGCTTGCGGCTCCTGCGGACGATTGTTCTCCGGTCGCGTCCCAGGGTACTGACGAGGCTGCTGCTCGGGCGCAGCGGCAGATGGCGGACGGGGAACATTGTGATTGTTGGGTGAAGGAACGTTGCGGTTTTCCGGCGCGGCTGGACGACCATTGTCCCCGGGAGCGTTGCGAGTTTCCGGAGGAGCAGGGCGGTTATCAGGAGCTCCGGGCCGAGGAGCATTCTGATTGGGACGGCCGGGAGCATTATTATTTGGGCCGCCATTGTTCGGGGCGGCATTGTTTGGACCGGCATTGTTTGGCCCAGCATTATTCGGACCAGCATTGTTCGGACCGCCGGGGCGCGGAACATTCCGGTTTTCTGGAACGCCGGGGCGTGGGTTGTTGTTTGGCTGACCCGGACGATTCTCGGGGCCATTGTTCGGCTGTCCTGGACGAGGAACTACGCCACGATTTTCAGGAGCGTTCGGTTGTCCCGGACGATTCGGTTGACCGTTCGGCTGTCCGGGGCGATTCTCCGGAGCATTGTTCGGCTGTCCTGGACGAGGAACTGCGCCACGATTTTCGGGAGCGTTCGGTTGTCCCGGATTCGGTTGACCGTTCGGTTGACCGGGGCGATTCTCGGGGCGATTGTCGGGACCATTGTTCGGCTGTCCTGGACGAGGTGCTGCGCCACGATTTTCAGGAGCGTTCGGTTGTCCCGGACGGTTCGGTTGAGCGTTTGGCTGACCGGGGCGATTCTCCGCGCCATTGGGCTGACCCGGACGGTTTCCGGGAGCATTCGGCTGTCCTGGACGATTTTGTCCGTTCGGCTGTGCCGAACGGCCACCGGGTGCCGGAGGATTCGGGCCGCCGCGGGCTCCGGGCTGCAAAGGTTTAACCTGGGCCGCAGGAGCGGCGCGAACGGTCCTCACCGGAGGCGGCGTTGGACGTGCTGCGCCGGGGCCAGCATTCGGACGATTTGCCGGTCGCTTGTAGGCAACTGGCTGACGTGTCGCGACCACTGGACGGCTCAGTGCCTGCTGCGGCGGCCGATACTGGACTGTGTGCGCGGTCCCCATGTAACTCTGGCGACTCGGTTGAACGTTCCTGACCACCGCGGGCATGACCTTGGCATTGGCGAGTTGCCGGGCGTCGACGCGCTGAATGTTGCGATTCACCGGGCGCGCGTTGACAAACGTGTCGTGGTTTACGACCGTGATGCTGTTATTCACGTGCCGGTTGACATAAGTGACGTTAGTGACGTGATTCGTGGTGTAGTTGTTGTAGACGTTTGTGACCTGCACCACGCTGACGCGTGTGTTCGTAACGTTCACGCGTTGCACATAGCGCGGACTGCTGTGATACCAAGGGACGTAAACTTCGCGGGGGCCGAGCGGGAACCATCCTACGGGTGCTGTGCCAATTCCGATTCCGACGCTGAAGCCTGCTCCGCCGACGAAGGCAACCAGGGCCGGGGCATAGACTGGCGCGACTGCGACCGGACCTGGTACCCAGCACCAGCTGTTTCTGGCGTACGCCCAGCGACCGTAGTGGAAGGGGGCAAAACCCCAAGGCTCGTCTTCAACCCAGGTCCATCCCCAGGGAGAAACGTAGGCCCAGTGGCCGTAGCGATAGGGTGCCCAATCACCGGGGACGCCGGACGGTTGCCAGACATTTCCGTATTCGGGATCATTGCGCCAGCTGCCATAGTCGTCGAGATCCTCGTAGCCGGTCATATCTTGAGAAACGTATTCGCGACTGCGAGCTTGATCTTCGCGCTCGTCGCGAGATTGCGACCAGCGGCCGAAATCATCGGGCGGCTGGATGCCGGAGACGTCGTAACTCAGCTGGTCGGTGCCTGAGAAAGTGCCTTCCTGCCCTTCATCCAAACGATAAGAATTTCCCGAGCCTGTAATCTCGGCTTCGCCGTGAAATACATCGGCGATAGTCTGATCGCCGTTCTCGTTGGTGTCCACGCGAAATGTGCCGGCGCGAGTTACGTTGAAAGCCAGGTTAGGGGTATCGACTTCGAGTGCGTCATCCTGGTCGAAACGGCGAACGCGGAAATAGAGCGAGCCGAGCGAGAGCCGGAGCTGGGTGACGTTGTTGCCCAGATTTAGAAAAGTGACGCTGGTTTCAGGGCCCAGGCGAATGGACGTGGATCCGATTTGAATTTCGGCGCGCGAGTCTTTATCCACCCACAAATTGTCGCCGACAGTCAGCGGGCGGTTGCGCACCGCATCGAGCCAGTCGCCCTCCCCACCGGGCTGAAAAGAGACGGAGCCTTCGACATCACTGATTCGCCCGGCCCGAGTTGGCGGATCCTGGTCGCCCGGCTGAGCTTGCGGCTGATCCGGCGGGTAGTTCTGGTCCTGCGCTTGATCGGGAGGATAATTCTGGTCCTGCGCGAGAGCTCGCGGAGAAAATTGGCAAAGCAACAGAATTGCCGTCGCAAGTACTGCAAGGGAAAATCCTGCGCGTTTATTCATTGAGTTCCTCACTGCGGCTTTCCCGACCACGGGAAAGGCCACTCAGAATTTCGGTCGAATGCTGTGTTAATTAAACCCGGAATGCGAATACAAGTTCTATACGGTTGTGTACGTACTCAGTCCAGGTCGCAAGGGTACCAGCTAAGTATATGACCTGTTAAAACTTACAGCCCGGGTATCCGAGAAACGGAAGCTCATTCGCTAACAGGGTATCGGGAGAGATCTTCTTAAGCTCCGGTGTAGTCGGTTTGCCGTCCTAAGTGACATTGGCCGGAAAGCGAGCGAAGTAATAAGCTGACTCAGTTTTACTTCGGCAGGTGCAACTCCTCTCGTTCTGCCGCAGCAGTGTCGCGGAGCTTAGCCTCGGCTTCGGCACTCTCCTTTTCATAGCCCGAAATAGCAGATGGAAGATCAGGAGGCATAGGAGGAACTTCAGAAGGTTTCTTTTTTTCCATAAGAACTTTCACCGCGCGAGACTGTCCCGCTCGTTCGTATTTGATGCGACCTATCGTTCGCAGTTGGTCACAAGAAGCGAATCGAAGAGGACTGAACCCTCGCGTGCCGAACGCTTTAAGGTGCGCTGACGTACTTACGTCCTATCGCAGCGTATGATATATCACCCATACGAGGTAGTTCCGGTATGCAGGCCGAAACCGGGGAGCGTTGGCGTGCACTGTGTGAAGAGGCTGCTGCCGAGCAGGACGCACAGAAACTCATACAACTCATCCGCGACATAAACGAGCTACTTGAGGCGAAAGAGCGGCGACTGCAACAGCAACGCGCCGCCAGGCACAGTGCATGAAGGGTCGGGTGCGATCACGCATTAGAGCCAGAAAAGAAGCTGAGCGATTGCTGCCTGTTAATACTGAGAAGCACGAGTCCCGAATTGAGCACTACATGGACCTGGCAAATGTCGCGTTGAGCACGAAAAAGAAATCAAAAGTTGCGAGCCGGTCTACGAAAAGCGCCTGAGTACCCACAAAAAACACACTAAGTATTCGTGTAGGTTACGACTTCCGCAGTCGAGCGCTTCCGGACATTCATCAGCTTACTGTTTGCTCAGCGAGGACTTTCTCGCGCTCCTCGGCGTCGCGCTCTTCTTCTCGGGGAGAAGAAGGTAGCGCGAGGTCGAGCACTTCGTTGATGGTCTTCACGTAATGAACTTGCAGATTCTCAAGCTGTTCAGGCGTGAGGTCTTCCTCAACGTTGGTCTTGTTTTCTGCGGGCAGGATCACATCGCGGACTCCGGCGCGTTTGGCGGCCAGAACCTTTTCCTTGATTCCACCTACCGGCAGCACGTTTCCGCTTAGCGTGATTTCCCCGGTCATGGCGGTCAGCGGCCGAACCGGAGTGTCTTTCAAGAGTGAAACCAGAGCCGTGGCCATGGTCACGCCTGCCGAAGGACCGTCTTTCGGAATTGCGCCTGCCGGAACGTGAATGTGAATATCGTGCTCGGCGAAGAAGCCCTCGTCAATGCCGAGTTGTTTCGCGTTCGAGCGGACCCAGGTTAATGCGGCCTGCATCGATTCCTGCATGACCTGACCGATTTGTCCGGTCATGGTAAAGCCGCCTTTGCCTTTCATCACGTTGGCTTCAACGAAGAGCACATCACCGCCGGAAGGAGTCCATGCAAGTCCGACGACCACTCCAGAACGCTTGGTGCGCTCGGCGATTTCGCCTTCGCTGCGAACTTTGATCCCGCCCAGAAATTCCTGAATGATCTCAGGCGTGACGATGAGCTTCTCGTTCTTGCCTTCAGCAATGCGGCGCGCCTGCTTGCGGCAGATAGTGCCGATGTTGCGCTCAAGATTGCGAACGCCGGCTTCACGCGTGTAATGACGGATCAGGTAGCTCATGGCTTCCTGCGGAAACTCAATTGTTTCGGCAGCAATACCGTTCTCTTCAATCTGTCGTGGCACGAGATATTGAAAAGCGATGTGGACTTTCTCTTCCTCGGTGTAACCCTGAAGTTCGATGATCTCCATGCGGTCGCGCAGGGGCTCGGCAATTGGGTCGAGCATGTTAGCGGTGGTGATGAAGAGCACCTTAGACAAGTCGAACGGCACGTCGAGATAGTTGTCGCGGAAGGTTGAGTTCTGCTCGGGATCTAAAGCTTCGAGCAGAGCGGAACCGGGATCTCCGCGAAAATCGCGACCGACTTTGTCGATTTCGTCGAGCATGAAAACCGGATCTTTGGTTTCAGCTCGGCGGATACCCTGGATGATTTGTCCAGGCAAAGCGCCGATGTACGTGCGGCGATGCCCGCGGATTTCAGCTTCGTCGTGAACGCCGCCTAGCGAAATGCGCACGAATTTTCTTCCGAGAGCGCGGGCTATCGAACGGCCGAGCGAAGTCTTGCCGACGCCCGGAGGTCCGACGAAGCAAAGGATTGGACCTTTCATGGTGGGCTTGAGGCGGCGGACTGAAAGGTAATCGAGAATGCGATCTTTTACTTTCTGCAAATCGTAGTGATCGGTGTCGAGAATTTCTTTGGCCTTCAGAATATCGACTTCGCCGCCAG
Organism: Terriglobales bacterium; assembly: GCA_035572845.1. Classification (GTDB taxonomy): domain Bacteria; phylum Acidobacteriota; class Terriglobia; order Terriglobales; family Acidobacteriaceae; genus Gp1-AA145. The sequence goes on along the minus strand of DATNAF010000259.1, from coordinate 105 downwards.
AGGTTTTCGCCCACGGCAGTACGGCCAGCCATTCGATGTAATTTCGCGTGACGCCATAATCGGCAGCCATCGGCGACATGCGCGACAAACGCCCGAGTTCTTTCA
>DATNAF010000258.1:0-6264 GCA_035572845.1 Terriglobales bacterium | reverse complement strand
CGGATGTGCGAGCCTCGCCTGGAGGCACTTGTCTGGATATGAAATTCTTCTCGAGGTTGCGCTAACCGCTGCTCCGCCTTTTGCGATCGCGGGACCTGCCTAAATATTTTCTGGACAGGAATGTCGTCTTTTACCAGCCGTTTCCGATTGTATAGGTAGATGGACGAAAGTAGCTCCGTTTGTGCCAGCAAGCGTGATAGCTTTCCTGGGACTAAGAAACGCGTCGAAAGCCGCAGCCACTGTTTATTTCTCAAAAGGCAAACGTAAGGGGAGATGTCAATGTCCGTTCTCAACAACACACGCCAATTCCGTAGTTACATTAGAAACATTCCTCGTTGCATCTCAGCTCTTTCAGGCAGGGCGGTTGGAATCAGGCGCGTAAACAGACGCATCCTCTTGGCTGGCATTTTCCTGATCGGCGGCATGTTTACTGTGATCGTTGCGGCGAGCGGAGAACAGACCTCGTTTTTCAGGTCCATTTGGAATGGTGCGTTTTTCCCCAACCCGAGCGGCGCATCGCAAACATATAGCGCCAACGGCGGCGGAATAGACCTTACCGGGCCTTTCTTTCAAAGCATGGGCACCAATGGCCGCAGCTGCGCGACCTGCCATCAGCCTAGCGATGGAATGTCGGTGTCCGCCGCCAATGTGCAGCTCCGGTTTTTGCTAAGCCAGGGGCGTGACCCGATTTTCCGTCCGGTCGACGGCTCCAATTGCAACCACGATGTCGATGTCTCGACATTCAGGGGTAGGCAGGCCGCCTATAGCCTCCTCCGCAGCCGTGGCCTGTTCCGGATTGCCATCGCCGTGCCAGCCAACGCGAATTATCAAGTAGTTAGCGTCAGCAATCCGTACGGCTGCAATGAATCGGACGTGATTTCAATGTATCGGAGGCCGCTACCCGCCACGAATCTCCGTTTCCTAAGTGCGGTTATGGTGGACGGGCGAGAGTCAACGCCAGCTACAGGAACGACTAAGATCCTGTATTCGAATTACCCTAGTTCACTCATAAATGACTTGGAGCACCAGGCAGCGGACGCCACGATGGGACATGCCCAGGGTGATGGCACGCGTCCCACTCCTGCAGAGCAACAGGATATCGTTAACTTTGAAATGGGACTCTCGACAGCCCAAGCATTTGACTACCGCGCTGGATTTTTGAATACCCGCGGCGCAAATGGCGGAGTGAAAGGGCTCATCAACCAGCCATTCTTTATAACCATGAACTCCAGCGTGAATCCGTTGGTGCCAGCCCTCGAGCAGCCCGCTGGGCTAGTCGCACCCGGTGATGGCCAGTTCAGCTCGGCAATCTTCAACACCTTTGATGCCTGGGCCTCACTTCCTGAAACCGATCCCAGAGCCGCAATCGCGCGTGGAGAAGCAATATTCAATTCCAAACCCATCAACATCACGGAAGTAGCCGGTATCAATGACGACGTTTCAACTGGAGGACTGGTTTCCGGAGGCATCGCCTCTCTGCAGGGGACGTGTGGAACTTGCCACGATACGCCGAACGTGGGCAATCATTCGTTTCCAACCGCACTAAATATCGGGACCGGCGATCCCGATCCTTCGAATTCGTCGGCGAACCTCGGGGGCCTGGACATCAGCTACCTGCCCTCGATCACTGTCTGCAAAACCGACCCTGCCACTGGATTGTCCACCAGCACCTGCAAGACCACGACCGATCTTGGCCAAGCTCTGATTGATGGGAATTTCGATCATGTCGGTAAGATCAAAGGGCCGATCCTGCGCGGCCTTTCGGCTCGCGCTCCGTATTTCCACAATGGTTCAGCTCAGTCGCTGCAGGACGTCGTAAGATTTTATGAAATGCGATTCGGACTTACTCTAAGTCCACAAGAAGAATCGGATTTGGTGGCGTTCTTACGTTCTCTTTAGGCCAAGAGCTAATCAACGGAAGCTGGCGCTCTTGAAAGTCTGCCTAAAGTCGGCGCCTTCCATCTTTACTATGCGGCACATTTCGTGGAGGCGGGAGCGCATGCGCTCGCCGATGCGATCACCCAGAGTTTCGCCGCGAACTGCGCGTTGGGCGCGAGCAAAATCTGATGCGCCGCTCGAATCACGGGCGGCGTCATCTGGATAGTTCGTGGTGATGATTGTGGTGCGGTTGTCGTTATAGCGCGTGTTCAGGATAAGGCTGACCGTGTCCCAGACCCACTCTGTTGGCTTGACCGCGCCAAGTTCATCGAGGACTAAAACCTCGGTATCGAAAACCGGACGAAGGACGTCCAACTCGGTCGCCTTCACCGACTCGTTATAAGAATTCTGGATTTGTTTGAGAAGCTCGCGGTAATCGTAGAAAAGGCAGGCGGTCCCCTTGCCGAGGATCAGTTCTTTGATGATGCCGACCGCCAGATGAGTTTTGCCAACGCCGATGCTGCCGATAATTAAAAGCCCGTTGCTATTGTTCTCTAAGCCATACTCTTCGACGAAACGGCAAACCTGCATGCGGGCGCGAGCTAGATGCGCATGCGGGCCCTCGAATTCGAAATTCGAAAGCTCGCAATGTTCGTAACGTTTGGGAATACGGGCCGAGGCCAACAATGAATTGGCGCGGGATTTCAGGCGGCAATCGCAACGCACCACCCGGCGATTAGAACTCAAGGACTTCCAACCACTTCCGCCACAAACCGGACAAACTTCCGCAGCAACTTTCATGAACAGTCTCTACTTTGAATGTGCACTGGGCGAGCCGGTTTGCGCAAGTGCACAGACGTGGAATGGCTGTGCACAACCTGTGGAGTTATGGAAAGTTTGTGGAGAACCGGGAAGTTGTAACGGGATGAACTCGGGTTGTTGCGATTTGCTCAACGGCACAATATTTTCTGAGTGTGCGTTGCTTTCAAAACAACAGGGCCTCGACCGTGCTCGAAATCGCATCACCGCAGGAACTGGTGTCTACGCACTCAGTCGACGATGGCCCGGCCGAATGATGTGGGGAGCGCGGCGCAAGTGACGATCCGAAAACGCCAGCCGACGCCCGGTTCGCATACAGGGGTCACCAAAACTGGCATCTGGCGCGGATTTCCACAGTTGACAACTCTGAAATCGAGGAGCTAAATAGCTTTCGGCGAGTTTCCGCGCTCAACGAATTGCAGAGCGTTCAGCCACGGGGCTGAAAGTCGCTGAGAAAGAAGGAAACCCTCCCCAGGAGCTAACATGAATAAAGCTGATCTCATTGACCGGATCGCATCGGGCTGCGGCGTAAGCAAGACCCAAGCCGCCACCGCAATCGACACAACCGTAGACAGCATTACTACTGCCCTGAAAAAAGGCGATCGCGTCGCTTTGATCGGGTTTGGCACATTCTCCGTCTCGCAGCGGAAGGCGCGCAATGGCCGCAATCCGCAGACCGGGGCCACCCTCAAAATCGCTGCCCGCCGCGTAGCAAAATTTACCGCCGGCGCGGACCTGAAAAAGGCTGTCAACCGCGGCAAGTAAGTACGATTGAGTTTTAAAAATGATAACGGCAGGGCTTGAACCCTGCCGTTTTGTCGTTTCACCCCGAAGGTATCCTTCAGCTCACTGACAGTGTGCGGTGTAGGCCGTATTTCCCGAGATTGTGGTTTCGCCGGTCACGTATCCGTATCCGTTGATTCCGGAAACGGTAGTGCTGCTGCTGTTCGGCGCCTTGATGTCTTTAAACGTGCCATTTTTGTAAATGAACCCTTGCGGATTTTCATTGGGGAAGTAATTGCCCACGATTACACCCGAGGCGTTGATGTCGTTGAGATAGGTTCCGCCTCCGACTCCCTTGGGATCGTCCAGCGTTTTGTAGACGCCAGCTTTCAGGGTGAACCCATGACTGTGACCGGTTGATCCAGAGTTCGTGTACGAACCTACGATTACCCCGTTGTCGCTAATACTCGTGACCATAGTCGAGAGTGAACCTGGGTAGTGAATCCTGGTGTACTTGCTATTTTTGAGTTCGTATCCCTGATAGTTTTTGGATGAATCAAGATAGAACCCGACAATGCTTCCCCACTTGTTGATTCCCATTGCGTATGTGTCGCTGGCGCCCGGGTAGTTCACAGTTGCACTGCTCGAGTTGTAAACGACAATCCCGTGCTTGTGATGGGCTGAGGTCGTGTCCCAGTAAGTTCCAACGCTCACACCTTGCGCATTGCGGCGGCTGAGTTGAGTTCCAGCGGAATTTGGAGACTTATACAGCTTGAATGAGCCATCAGGATAGTGAATGAAGCCTTCTGTGTTTTGGCCGGGGTCATAGGTGTATCCGACTACCGTAGCGTAGTTGTTGATTCCGCCTGGCAAGGTGCGTAGCCAGGGTGAAGGCAATTTAAATGTAGTCCATTTAGTGCATGTAGCAGTTTGGGCGGGCGAAAGCGTAGCTATTAGCAAAATGCCTGCAAGGTATGGCATAAGATTGCGGTAATTCATCTATGTAACCCTCCGGTTCCGATCATCGGCAATGGCCGTCGGAGTAGGTGTGATGGCCGTCTCTGCCAGTGAGTTGCTGGCCTTATAGATCTTTAATGGAAGAGAGTAGTTGTGGCCTTCGTGAACCTTCGTGTCCCTTGTGGTGCATGGAGTTGAAAAGCCTGAACCACAAAGGACACGAAGGTTCACGAAGGAATGCGATGAGATAAAGAATGTTGCTGGTTAACTTCGCTTGATCATTTCGGGTGCAGTGCGGGTATATAGTGCCTGAATTGCCTGCTGCACCTTTGCCGAGAGGCCTTGCAGATTGCGCACTGTCCATTCGCTGGTCGGGATGGGATCACCGATCCGCATCTCCAGCGGGCGGCTTTTGATGTGGAAGGTGTCCATGGGCAGGAGTTCGTAAGTGCCGACGAGCGCGATCGGGACAATGTCGACGTTGGCTTTGATGGCCATGAAAAATGCTCCGGCAAGAAATGGCTGAATCTTGCCGTCGGCGGTGCGGCCGCCTTCAGGAAAAATAACCAATGGCATGCCGTTCTTGAGAGTGCGCACGGCGGATTTGATTTGACCTACAGAGTGGGAGGGATTCTGCTGGTCGACGCAAACCTGGCCCGAGCGCTTCAAATGCCAGCCGATCACCGGGTAAGACAGCAACTCTTTTTTGTGGACGATGCGGAATTGAAACGGCAACGACGCATAGAGCACCGGAATATCGAGCGCGGAAGCGTGATTTACGGCGTAGACGTATGTGCGCGACGTATCAATTTTTTCGAGACCGGTGATGCGCACCGGAGAAAAAATCGTTTTCAAAATCAGCTTTGACCAGTTGCGGGCAAAGCCGTGCAGAATGCTGCCATCCTTGTCGAAGAATCCGAAGGGAATGGAAGTAATGCCAAAGACGATGGTATAGAGCCAGATCAGTGGATCGTAAACAAAGTAAGAGCGCAGGTGGCTGATTAAGCCATATTTACGGCTCGGGCGATGGGATTCGTGGTCGCGCTCTGTTTCCGGCTTGGCCGGTTCCACCTCGCTGCCTATCGGGCGAGGGCGCCCGCTCCACATGGTCTTATCTTCCATCGGCAGAGACTCCGAGGGCGCGCATGGCTTCACCTACCACGTAGATTGATCCGGTAATGACGATGATGCCGTCCGCGCCTGCAATGTCCTTCGCGCGCGCTAATGCCGAGGCGACGTCCGGCGAAAGCTCGATTTCGGAGTTAGTGCGATGGGCTGCCTTGCGAATTTCTTCTGGAGTAGCTGAGCGAGGATTCTCGGCTTGCGTGGCGATGACGCGATCAGCTAAAGGAAAAAGAATTTCGCACATTTCTGAAATGGCTTTGTCGCGCATGGCGCCGAAAATAAAAATCAGGCGGCGATCTTCATAGGCGTTAGACAGGGTGGAGCGCAGCGCCCATGCTCCGGCAGGATTGTGGGCTACGTCGAAAACGTATTCGGGCTGCGAGCGTTGAGCGGGAACAATCTGAAACCGGCCTGGCCAACGGGTCTCTCGAATTCCTTTTTCGATTGCGTCAGCCGTAACCGGAAATCCCTGCTTGCTCAATTCTTCGGCGGTCGCTACTGCGAGGGCAATGTTGCGCAGTTGATGACGTCCAATCAATGGCGTCTCGACGAGGATTTGCTTGCCTAAAATCTGAAGCGGGTAGCGCGACAGAATTCTCGAGTCCCCGGCGCTGGTCGACACGTAATTTGGAGATGCAGGTGAAACTGGTGGCACATATGGCACCGCACTCACCGCAGTGGCATTCTGATCGAGAATGGCATTGCCGATTACGTCATTCGCGGCTGGAGTTTGCGGCAGGGTGACCACGATACTTCCGGGTC
>DATNAF010000257.1:0-10249 GCA_035572845.1 Terriglobales bacterium | reverse complement strand
CCGCAATACGATTACGACGATATGGTGCTGGTACAGCATGATCTACTCGAGCAGGGACTCGGCGTGAATCATCTGCGCCTCATCCTGGGCACTTCCATGGGCTGCATGCACTCGTGGGTCTGGGGAGAAACCTACCCCACTTTTATGGACGCGTTGATGCCGCTCGCCTGCAATCCCGTGCCAATCGCCGGTCGCAATCGCATCTGGCGCAAGATGGTGATCGACGGTATCCGCCAGGACCCCGAATGGAAAAATGGCAACTATACAACTGAACCGCGCGCCGGTTTACAGATCGCGGCTGATATGTTGCTGATCGCAGGCAGCGCCCCACTAGTAATGCAGGAAGAACTGCCTACGCGCGACGCAGCTGACAAGTATCTCGACAACATTACGAAGCGTGAGATGTCTGATCTCGATGCAAACGACCTGCTGTTCGCGGTAAGCGCTTCACGAAACTACGACCCATCGCCGAACTTGGACAAGATCGTCGCGCCCGTCATGTTTATCAATTCAGCTGACGACTCCATCAATCCGCCAGAACTCGGCCTCGCGGAACGTGAGATCACCAAGGTGAAAAACGGGCGCTTCGTTCTTCTGCCGATCTCGGGAAAGACGCATGGCCACGGTACCCACACCGACGCTGCTGTCTGGCAGGAGTATTTGAAAGAACTGCTGGAGGAAAGCCAGCACTGAGGGCGCACAATAGAGGGAAAAGGAGTTAGAAAGCCATACTTGTCGCGTTCTGGCGACAGGGTCAGGATTTGGAGTTTTTGATTCGTGAAAGAGGCGATCCCTCCGACTCACTCGCGTTGAGGTAACTTCAAAGACGGTACAACCCAGCCGATTCAACAATGTCTCTGCGCTTTGGCATTACGAGCCGGGCTGGCTCCGCTCTTGTGTAATCGTGGATTGCGTAAGCTGTTTCAAGCTGGCCATCAGGTTACTCATTCCTTGATCAAAATTCTTATCCCATGTAGTTTTGCGGAACGCTCCCTGGACGGGTTCTCGAAATGTCCAAAGAGTAAAGTGAGTCTTCGCATCCAAAATGAGAAGATCCATTCCGGGATTGTAGGAAGTCGTCTTGTCGCAGTCGGAAATGGGAGCGGTGAAGCGGATTTCAAAAACAAGATCGGCATCCGCGGGTGCGCCAACAAGTCCATAGCGACCCCATTTTTTCATTTCTTCGTAGAAGCGGTTATAAAGCTTATTCGGCTCGTTTTCGCGCTGAAAAGCCAAAAGCGCCAGTGCATCTACCCCACCGTTGGAGATGAATACTTTCCGAGCAGTCAGTATCTGGGCAGGAATCGGCGCAGATGCAGTTATCGAGGAATCTGTCTGCTGCGCATGAACTGCCACAGTCACTAATGCGATCATGCATACGATAAGAGCAGCGGCTATTTTTCTAAACATAACCCTCCCGGCAGGAATGAACCCGCGACTTGGAGCTTAGTTCCGTCAATTATCAGCGCTACCCCACATCCTCACTCCAACCCTCCAGCGTCTTCTTCACGAATGCCATGAACTGGTCGGCGACTGCGCCATCGATTATGCGATGGTCGTAGCCGAGGGTCAGGTGAACGACGGAGCGAATGGCGATTGAGTCTGCGCCATCTTTGTCGGTGACGACCAGCGGCATCTTGGTGATGCCGCCGACACCCATGATTGCCGAGTTCGGCTGGTTGATGATTGGCAGGCCGAATACCGCGCCGAACTGGCCGGGATTAGTAACCGTAAAGGTCGAGCCTTCGACTTCTTCCGGCTTTAGCTTTTTATTACGGGCGCGCTCGCCGAGGTCGGTGATGCCGCGCTGCAATCCCAGAAAATTCAGCTCGTCGGCGTTTTTGAGCACGGGGACGATCAGTCCCCAATCGAGCGCGACCGCGATGCCGACATTTACGTGCCGGTGATAGCGAGTGCCATCGCCTTCGAGCGATGCGTTCACAATGGGGAACTGCTGCAGGCCAATAATAGCTGCGCGTACGAAAAATGGCATGAAGGTCAGGCGCGCGCCATTGCGTTGCTCAAATCCGGATTTCAGTTTGTTCCGAAGATTTACGATCCGCGTCATGTCCACTTCGAACATGCAGTGGACGTGCGCGCTGGTGCGGCGTGATTCGATCATGCGCTGCGCGATGATGCGGCGCATGTTGGTCATGGGGACGAGGTCGCCTGGGATTGCCGCGGGAGTCGGACGCGGGGCTTGGGCCGGGGCTGAAGCAGCCTGAATTGCAGGCCGAGCGCCTTCGCTCGGCTGGACGGGCGAGACACCCGTCCCCCCAGATTCTCTTGACGAAGCTCCGGATTGCCCTTCGATGAACGCCTGAATGTCTTGCTTGGTGATGCGGCCACCCAAGCCGGTGCCCTCAACTTGCGAAAGATTCACGTTGTGCTCGCGGGCGATTTTGCGCACCAGCGGAGACGATCGCGCGTGCTCGTCATCTTCGTGGACCTGTGCAGCGGGGGCTGGCGGTTCGGCTTTCGCAGCCGGCCGCGCTTCAGCTTTCGGAGCAGCCGGCGCGGGTGCGGATTTCTTTTCAGCCGGGGCGGCTTTGGCTGCCGCCGCGCCCTCGCCGTCGGAAATGGTGCCCACAACCGTGTTCACCTGGACGGTCGTACCTTCGGTGACTTTAATCTCCTGCAACACGCCTGAGGCGGGCGCGGGAATTTCGGCGTCTACTTTGTCGGTAGAAATCTCAAACAGCGGCTCGTCACGTTGAATCTTATCGCCAGGCTTCTTGAGCCACTTGGTGATAGTGCCTTCAACAATGGACTCGCCCATCTGGGGCATAACAATATCGGTAGCCATAATTCCTCTTTCGACTCAGTGCATTATCCGCGCCAAATCGCAACCTGCAATTATAACGAAGAGGGGTGAGCCGAGGTTCCGAGGGCGCTGCATAGGAGAGCTTTTAACCGCAAAGAACGCAGAGCTATCGCCAAGATCGCGGAGAAAAGCTAAAAGGGATTGTTGGGTGGTGCGGCCTGCGTTTGGGTTACTTTGCGATCTCTGCGATCTTTGCGGTTAAAAGCTTTCTGGTTTGCGATCCCGGGATTCGATGTTGGCTCAGGCTTCCGCAGACGGCTCGCCAGCCAGGCGGTGCAAGCCAGCATTCCGCACCACCCCAGGAACCGTACGATGCCGGCGATCAGGGTGTCATATTGCAGCATGCCGAGATTGGTGAAAATCGTGTTCCAATCATGCTTGGCGAACTCGGGATCGCCTAGCGTGACCAGCGGCAATTCCATCGCGCGCGCGTCGGCCATGTAAGTTGCGGTGTAAATCCAATTTTCAAAGAAAAAGAAAAGACAGAAGACGAATCCGGCAACTTGCCGCTGATGAAAGAAATAAATGGCCAGCAGCAACGGCACCAGCCATTGCAGGATGGTCCCGCCCCACAGGCCTAACGTGGCTCCAAACCAGCCAAACAGCGCGTGTCCGCCTTCATGCACCACCATATTCGGAGTATCGATAAACAGAAATCCGCCATGCTGGCTGAACGCGTAAGCCAGAAACCACAGAAAGAAAACAAGCCATGCGAGCACGGCCCATCGCGGAAGCGGACGCCATGGTTCTCTGGCTCCGCTCCACTCCATCAGCGAATCGAAGTATTCGCACATGCTGGCTTGATTTTAGGGAGGTTTGTAATGCAACGCGAGGTTACGCTGGTGTGGCCAGATTCCCACCCGCGCCCAGGTTCGGATCCATCAGGATCTTCTTCAGGCGGAGTTTTTCATCCATAAGGTCCTTGAGTTGCCGGCCGTCTGTACTGCGGAAAGCTTCGAGTTGTTTCTGTATCTGCTCCAGCCGCCGGCGGATCTGCACTCGGCGCAGCGCGCGGGTGGCGCCCTCGATTTTATCTGCGGTCAACTCTTCCTCATCTTTAAGCAGGATCGCAGCCAGCAGCTGACGGTCTCCGTCGGAAAATGGAATATCCATGACTCCTATATCAGGCTCTGAGTTCAGCAGCATTTCAATCAAAGATTCGGTGCCGAGACCCACATGCAGGCGCTCGGACGAAAGTACGAATTTCGCCTGCCGCGCTGGTTCGAATGCGTCATCGGCGCCGGAGCGATCGGAAACGTAATCCTCGCTTTGAAATTGTGACTCCGAGGCCAGCGCCCGAATAAGAATTTTTTCCGCGTCGGTGACCTGGGCTTCTGTGGGCGGTTTCACGGTCGGGCTTTTGCGGCTCACGGCGGCATGCTTCAATTCCTGACGCAGCACTTGCGAATCGATACTAAGCTTTTGCGCAATTTCCTCCGCTACCGAATCGCGAATGATGCGGCTGGGCACGCGCTGAATATGTGGCAGAAGATAATTCAGCGCTTTGTGTTTGCCCTCCGCGCTGCGCACCGGAAATTGTTGCCGCGCGCGCTCGATCAGGTAATCAAAATATTTTTGCGAATTCTTGAGGGCTGCAGAGTAAGCGTCTTTGCCTTTGCGGCGCACGAATAAATCGGGATCGAGTCCCGATTCGAGGGTCAACACGCGAATGTCGAATTCTTCTTCGATCAATAAACCTAACGTGCGTTCAGTTGCCTTTGCACCCGCGGCATCAGGGTCGAAGTTGACCAGCGCTTGTTTACTGAAGCGGGCGAGCAGCGCGGCCTGCGCGGCGGTGAATGCGGTGCCCGAGCTGGCGATAACGTTGTGAAATCCGGCGGAGAATACGGAAATGCAATCCATCTGGCCTTCGACCAGAATTACGTAATTAAGCGCGCGTATCGCTTCTTTGGCCTGATGCAGGTTGAATAGCACTCGCGATTTGGAGTAGATCGCGGTCTCTGGCGAGTTCAGATATTTGGGTCCGGACTTTTCGTCGTTCGCGAGTGTGCGTCCGGTGAAGGCGATGACGCGGCCGCTTTCATTGGCGATGGGAAACATCACGCGGTTGCGGAACTTGGAGTACATGGAGATAGCGCCAGACACTCGATGTTTGTTCGCGGTGGGGTCGTCGGTCGCCGGTCGCCGATCGTCCGAAGTTGCCGAGCCTTGCTCGGCCGGACGGGCGTGGACGCCCGTCCTCACATGGTCAGCGGTGGCATGGTCAGACGTGGCTTTGAGCTGAGGGCTGAGGGCTGAGGGCTGATTGCTGTCCTTCCACGAAAAAAGTCCGCTCTCGCGCAATACTTCTTCGCTGAATTCGCTTTTCAGGCGATCGCGCAACAGGAAGCCTGAATCGGGAGCGAAGCCGATGCGGAACTGGTGAATGGTTTCTTCGTTCAGTCCGCGTCCGGCAAGATATTCGCGCGCCCGCGCCCCCTCGGGGCGGCGCAAACATTCCTGGAAGAAAACGCAAGCACGTTCGTGGATTTCGAGCAGCGCCGTCCGTAACCTGGCGTCTTTGGCTTCGGCCTCGGTGCTGAAGGCCTGCTTGGGCATGGGCACGCCAAGCTTTTGAGCGACCGCCCGGATCGCCTCAGGGAAAGTGATATTTTCGATCTTCTGCACGAAGCTGAAGACATCACCGGAAGCCTGGCAGCCAAAGCAGTGATAAAACTGCCGCGCCGCATGCACCGAAAATGACGGCGACTTCTCTTTGTGAAACGGACACAAGCCAGAGTAGTTCTGCGCGCCCGACTTCCTCAGGCTGATGTAGCCACCGACGATACGAACGATATCGGCCTGCTGCTTAAGGGTCTGCGCGAAGTCGTTGCCGAAGGCCATGAGGTGATCGGAGTCGAAATGCCTGAAACGGCGTGGCTGAAACCAGCCGCAGGCGTGCTCCTAGGAATATAGCCCAGCACTATTGCATCGAAAAGATGTGGGAAAAGAACGGGCCTGTGGAGAACCGAGCTATTTCTTGTCCTGCGCCAGCTGTTTAGCGATCTCGGCCAGGAGCCGGGGCTTTAGTTCAGCCAGAACGCTGTCCACGATGTTCGAAAGCGCATCGTTGCCAGAAGCGCTTTGTGTTGTTGATGCTGTATCCGATGTTGACGGGAGAGCCGGCGCGTCGTTTTGCGATGAAACCGCCGCATCGGCGATTGCCGCGGCCGATTCGGCGATGGCCTCAGTAGCACGCTCGGTGATGACGGTGTCACGAATGCGTTGCCAGTTGTCCCATGCGGCTGAGGATTCGGATCCAGCCGGCGGTTCGGAATCTGAGCTGGCAGAGCTGACGGCGTTCGTCTGAGCGAAAGATTCGGAGGCCGAGGCAGAGGCCGCCGCAGCAAACGCCGCACCTTCTTTTGGATCGCTTTCAGTATCTGATCGAGGCTGCCATTCGGCTTCCGGCTCAGGTTCGCTCTGGTGCGCAGCTTCCTGGTTCGGAGCTTCGCTGGGCACAGCTTCATTCGTAGCTTGCGCCTGCTGCATTTCTTGTTCGAGCGAGCACGAGGCTTCTTCAGAACTGTGCGCAACATTCTCTGCTACCCAGCGTTGTGCAGGTTCCGGCTGAGGTGCCGAGTAATCCCTGGCGCCTTCTGAAACCAGGCCGGGCTCGGTTTGGACCACAGAAGTTTCAGAAACCGGAGGACGTTCCAGATCAGCCGGAGGCTCTCCGACAAATGGCGTTGAGCTCATCTCCGCAAGCTGCTCGTGCTCAATTTCTGGATCTCGCTGAATTTCAAATTCTTCGGTTGGCTTCGCGATCGCAGCAGGCTCGGCCGACTCCGGTGCGTAAATTGGCCCGGCAGCAAAGGTGACTGACTCTTCACGTTCTTCAGGCGCAGCGGCCGTCTCAAAAGAGGTTGCCGGAGGCTCATAAGAACTTGCCTCCAACGCAGCTTGCGTTTTCGCAGCCGCGGCTTGATCACTGGCCGGAGTGGCATCAACTGGCGAGTCTCTAAATGTGGAGTCAGTTGCTTGCGAAACCTCGTCGATCTGGCGGCGCTGTTTTACTCGCGCCAGATGTTCGATCTGCTCGGTATGCGAGTCGTCAAAATTGACCGCCGGATCGGCAACAGCAGCATTCCGCAATTTCTTGTTTTCAGATTTCCCGCGTTTTCCGGGTCCGTTTTCCGAAGGAACAATTTTGTCTTCCAATTTGGTCAGGGCCGAAAGCAGTTCGCTGGCGTCGAAGGGTTTAATGATGTGGCCGTCGGCGTGGACCCGCTTGGCCTCGTCGACTTTAAAAGGCTCCATCTTCCCGACCGTCAGCAGGACCGGAATCTTCATGGTGGCTTCCGATTCCTTCAGCCTCTGGCAGACTTCAAGTCCCCCGTAGCCCGGCATATAAACGTCGAGCACGATCAAGTCAGGTTGGCTCTCATGAATTTTCTTCAGTGCAGCCGAGCCATTGTTGACGGTAATAACTTCGTAACCAGCATCGGTCATGATGCGGCGGCCCATGTTCTGGGCGGTTACGCTGTCGTCAGCAAGCAATACTTTGCGCGCCAATTGGGGTCCTTATCCGGAGGAGATACCGTGAAGGTAACTTGGACGAGGTGTTAAGTCAATGAATCCAGAGGTTTAACAGGTTACGACGGGCCAATAGATTTAGTGCACTTTCTCGTCACCCCTGATTAGTTGCCAGGGATAACTTTGTGCAGCAGTCCCTTCTTTTTCTTATGCTTGCTGGAGGCTAAATCCTTATCATCGGCGAGTTGCTGGCCGTCGGCATTGGTAGTGGACGCCTGCGCAGCAGCCGGTGGAGTTCCGTTTCCCGGCTGAATCTCATTGACTTGAGCGGGCGCTGGTGCAGGTTGATCAGCCGGCGCATCGGGCTTCAATTCATTCGGATCTGGCGCAGCCGCCGCCGCCGCTGGATCAGCTGCAGCGTCAGGAGTGGGTTTCAATTCATTGGGATCAGGCTGAGCAGCAGCCGCATTAGGATCGGCAGCTGTCGCCGCCGGCTCCGTCGCAGGGTCATCGGAGCGGGGTGCGGGATCGTTAGGCCCGGGTGTGCCTTTTACTGTCGTCACCGAAAGCGAATTCTCGCCTTTTCCACCGGCGGCAACACGACTGGCCGCCTTCACGATGTCGCTTGCAGGGACTGGCGTTGGATCGGTCAAAGTGGGATCGCCAATTCTGGTCGCGGAAGAAACGTCCGGGTGCCTTTCAAAGCCGCTCATCATGCGGCTCAACATAGTTTGTTCGCCACGGCCGGCCTCTTCGGTCTTATTTAAAGCGAGCGCCGCCTTGGTGGGACGAGGCACCGGCTGATGAAGGGCTGTAAGCCGTGCGCGGGCGTCGTCGGCACGGTACATCGCTGGGTAGCGTGTAATAATTTTTGCGTACGCTTCCGCCGCCTTGCTCGTGAAATCCGTAATCATGCGCTCGCGCGCCAGTTCGTCGTTCTTGATCCGTTGTTCATCTACTTTGTGCAGGCGTTCCATCTGCTGACGCTCGAGCACATCCGTTCGCTTGATCAAAGCAATTTCTGCCTCATACGACTGACCGAGCATAAACAAGGTTTCGTCAGCTTTACTGTAGAGCGGGTAGCGGTCCTCCAGTGATTGCAAGCGAGCTATGGCCGCGGGATACGACTCCTTCAAGAAATAGAAGCGCCCGACGCGGAACTCGCGTTCAGCGATCACTTCCTGCACCTGCAAAAGTTTCTTTCTGGCCTCGGCAACCATCTTCTGGTTGTCGGGATATTGCATGATCACCTTGCGATATTCCTGCTCGGCGCGAACCGCGTGGGTGAAGTCGCGGTCCGGCTTTTCCATCTGCTGATAGTGGATGTTCGCGATTTTTACCTGGGCTTCTGCGGCTTCCGGCATGTTGGGGAAGAAGGTCTCAAAATCCTCGTATTCCTGCTCCGCTTGGGCGAGGGCCGCAGTGCCGCCTTCCGCGTACCAAGAATCCGCCAACGACAGCTTGGCACGGGCAATGAATTCCGAGTCGGGATAGGTGTTGATCAGGGTCTGCATGTCGAGCCGAGCGATGTCGAAGCGGTTGTGCTTCATCGCATCCATGCCGCGGTCGAACAAGACTTTGTCTGGCTGCTTGGAATCCACCTTAGCCAGCGGATTGTTGACCTTCTTATTGGTACACGCGGTTGTGAGCGCCAGCGTCGAGGCCAGAGCAATCACGGTAATTCGCAAGGACATGAAAACCTCAGGGAAAAGTGATAAGTGTCTAGTTATCAGTGTTCAGTGGAGTGCTCCAACTACCCACCAGTCACTGACAACTGATCACTGCAGTTACACCTTCAGCAGCGTTGCTTCCGTCGCTGCCTTCAACAAATTTTGGGCATTAATCATTGGATCGCCGTGGCTGAACACAGCGTTGCCCGCAACCAGAATTTCTGCTCCCGCGCGTACTACCTTCGCTACCGTGTCCAGCGCCACGCCGCCATCAACCTCGATTCGATAATTTAATCCGCGCTCCTCACGCAACTGCCTCACCCTGCTCAGTTTGTGCAAAGAATTAGGGATGAACGGCTGCGCTCCGAATCCAGGATTGACCGACATCACCAGCACGTAATCGACAATCTCGAGGACCTCGCTCAACATTTCGACCGGAGTTGCTGGATTAATAACCACGCCGGCGTGGCAATCCTTGCTCTTGATCAAATTCAGCGTGCGATCCAAGTGCCGGCAGGCTTCGAGGTGCACCGAAATCCAGTCCGCCCCGGCATCGGCAAACGCCGGAATGTACTCGTCCGGGTTCTCGATCATCAGGTGGCAATCCAGCGGCAGCTTGGTGGCCTTCCGCAGCGATCGCACCAACTGCGGCCCAAGGGTGATGTTGGGAACAAAATGCCCGTCCATCACGTCCACATGGATAATCGTGCCGCCGCCCTCTGCCGCGCGCGCAACCTGGTCCGCGAGATGCGCAAAATCCGCCGATAAAATCGATGGCGCCAGCTCAATCAAAGGGGAACTCTCGGGAGACAGACTGGCAAAATTCTATCACGCGAGGTGGCCGGGAACTCAGGTTTTGGCCGATTAAATAAGCCGTCCGCGAAAGTGCTCGGGGAAATTAGTCCTTTGGTAAACCAGCTTCAATTCCGCAATCCTCTAAACTAGGAATACGATGCGCAGGCTGCTCACATTTTTGTTGCTCTGCGCCCTGGGATTTGCAGGGTGGCTGGCTTGGGCTTTGTGGCTGCCCATGTCGCCGGGCGGGCAGAAATTTGTCATGCTGCACAGCGGCTATTCCACCCGGCACGTTGCTCGCGAGCTCAAATCTGCGGGAGTGATCCGCAATGCTGAAGCTTTCGTGCTCTGGCACGCGTTTCATCGGCGACCATACTCAAGGCCGGTGAATACCTTTTCGATCGGGGCGCGAATGCAATCGCCGTTCACAAACGATTGGCACGGGGAGACGTTTACGTTCACACGGTTGTGATTCCTGAAGGCT
>DATNAF010000256.1:0-22055 GCA_035572845.1 Terriglobales bacterium | reverse complement strand
ATGCTCGACCGCGCAGCCCAGGCGGATTGCTATATTACGAAACCTACCGAATTGGCTGAGTTTCTCCAGATCGGTGAAGAAATCCGCAACTGTGTCGAAGCTGTCCGTGCCACTCGCACCCTACTCTCGATAATGGAAATTGCCGGGCGGCAGCAGCTCGATGATCTGCTTACCTGTTCAGAGCCGGCCACTGCGAGTATCGAAAAACATGTGATCGCCCGCAGCCGCCAAAAAGGCGATTAGGAGCAGCGCCGGACGCAATCGTTTGCCGGTCATTGTTCTACTCTCGCGGGTGTCGCCGTTGAAATTCTTGCCCGCGATCATCGGGTTGTGGCATCAAAGAGCATGGCGCCGCGAGGACGTGCGCGCGCTCGGGGTATTCGCGGAATTATCGTCTAGCGACGGTGGACCTGAGTCCGCACGCATACCGGTCCGCGTGAGTTGGGGACCACAAGGCAAATGGTCCAAACGCCAGAACGCATAGGTGCTCCAGTTATGACGGAGGTTCAAATTGCAGTGCCCAAAAGAATCACAAGCGCGTGCAGCGCATGATGCGAGAAGATAACCTGCTGTGCCTGCGAAGGCGAAAATTCGTGGTGGCAACCACTGACTCGCGGCATGACTTCCGAATTTACCGGAACCTGGCGCGGAAGATGCCGCTGAGCGGGATCAATCAACTGTGGACGGCCGATATTACTTACATCCGGCTGGAAACAGAGTTTGTCTATCTGGCAGTGGTGCTGGATGCATTTTCGCGCAAGGTGATCGGCTGGGCTGTGGACCGCACACTCGAAGCGAGCCTTCCGCTTGCGGCACTCAAGATGGCACTGGCTAAGCGACAGTTCAAGCCAGGGCTGGTCCATCACTCCGACCGCGGCGTGCAGTACGCCGCCCACGAATACGCTGGCCTGTTGATCGAACACGGTATTCAGATCAGCATGAGCCGCAAAGCGAATCCTTACGACAAGGCTTACGTTTCATACTGCACCTCCTGCGAACCGTGGACGATGTTTTCCGCGAAGCGACGCCGTTCGGCGAGCTTGACGCCCTGTGCCTTGCGTGGTGGAGCCGGTCCGGGATCTTCGTATAGGCATATGTTCTTGTCGTTCACGAGATAAGCTTTGAGCAATCCATTCTCTTGCCATGCCCGCACCCACAGCGGCGAGAGCTTCAAGCGATCCGCCATCTCCTCGACTGTGAGCAAGCCTTTCTCGCGCAGTCGATCATAGCGTGATTTGAGCTGATACTTGCGGCGTACACGTGCGACCGCCCGGCTATTGAAGGGCTTTCCGTCCCCAGAACGGATGCCGTGCTCGCTGAGAATCCCGGAGACCTCTGTCTCGGTGTGGTGATCCAGCAAGCGATCGATTTCGGTCACCACTTAGGTCGGCGTCATTTTTGTTTGCCAGGAGTTGAGAGGTCGCGGCGCCGTCAGTGTTTTCGTGATCCCGCGCTTGAAGCGAACGTGGGCCGTGATCTCCTCGTTTTGGATGAGAGTCACGTCTTCCAGCAGAAGCCGCGCCAATCGCTTTCGTTCGCGATCCGGCGTCTTTGGATTCTGCCACAGCCGTGGAAAGTCATGCGCCAACGCCGCAATGCTCGCACGCTGTTGTTCGCTGATCGCAGCCCGGTCAATCTTGCACTGCTCCTCATACTGCTCCTGAGCAGCATTCAGCGCTTGCAGCTTGTTGTTCCAGTCGGCCTCGAGCGAATCCGCTACCAGCCGGTTCGCCGGGTCCACATGAAGGTAGCGGCGCTGCACCAGATCGGCCTCATACCGCGCTCGCTCGACCTGCTTCTTACGCAGACGGTCGACCTCTTCCAACTTGGTTTGAATCTCCTGCTGGACAGTCAGCGTGACTTCCAGCGCCAGGGGCGTGACCGTGTCGATGAGAAGCCGGCTGATAGCTTGATCAAGGTGCTCACCGAAGACATGCTGGCATACCGAGATGATGTGGTCGGCTCCGTCACGCTGGCACACATACTCCGCGACGACCTTGGTCTGTCGCGTGTGGTAGCGAACCATCATCCGGCTGCCACAGACGCCGCAGACAACCAAGCCTTGTAACAACCCCGGCCCTTCGCGTGGCGGGCTCTTTCTGCGATCCTGACCGTTCGCATATGCATTTTCCCGGAGCCGTTGCAGGTTCTCCTCGTACTGTCCCCACGAGATGTAGCCGGCATGAACATCCTTGAACAAGATCCATTGTTCCCTGGGCAACTTCGTGTAACAAGTGCTCTGGGTCGAACCGATAGAAGCCTTTGCGGCTCACTCCGGCCAACCTACACATCTGCTCGATCGCCAGCTTTCCGCTCACTTCTTGCTGAACCTCGCGGTAGATTGCGGCTTTCCATTCAATGCCTGCAGCATCCGCTGTTCTTCGATGCGCTGCAAGCACCGTTTCAAAAAATCGATCTCCAATGCCTGTTGGCCGATTTTTCTTTCCAACTCGGCCGCGCGGTCGTCTGCACGCCGATTCCCCAGACCAGGAAAGGCGTGCTCAGCAGAATGCTGGAAATCCTTCCGCCAGCGGTGCAGCAGGTTCGGATTGATCTCGCACGCCCGCGCCACTGCGGCAATCGAAGCCCCCGCTTCCAATCGCCGCAGCGCTGCTACTTTGAACTCTCTCGTGAACTTCCTTCGCAATAACCCCATGACTCAAATTCTCCATTCGATGAATTTTGAGCCTTAACCTTTTGTGTCAAAAATGGGGTCAAGTCCAGTTGGGGTTTATAAGCCCTAAGCAGATCGACTGTACACTTTCCGTCTTGAGATACCTCCTCACCAGGAGCCAGCGTAACCGGCTCCCCACATCCGGGGTGCTGGCTCTCGGTGTTTCAGCTCTTCGCAAGCGAGCAGATATCTTATATACCGACCTGCCGATCAAGTCGTCAAGCTCATCTGCGATTAATCAAAGAACTTCGTACTGCCAGGTCCAGATCACCTTATTCCTCTGAAAGCAATTCGCTTTTGTACGGCCAGACCTAAGCTCAAATTCTTACTGGAATGGAGGCAGCTATGAACGTTTGTGTGACGGCAGCACTTAATTATGCAAAAGATTTGGTTTCAAGCGCTGGACTGCTGTGGCGTAAGGCGCGTCACAATGCAGTGATGTGGCCAGTTCGAGGCCGTTATCAATGCCGTCGGTGTTTGCGTTATCACCAGGTTCGGTGGGAATAGCAGAGTGGTAGCGTCCGGCACTCGTACTGCGCCCGGCGAGATCGGCGGCAGGTAACACGCCTAGCATCGCTTCATATTCGTTGCAGACGATCTGCGCGTGACGCGTTCGATCTCCCATTCAGGCAGCCACAGCAATTTGCGCGGGCTGCAGATTGAATATGGAATCGTCGTCTCAAGCAGCTTCGTGTCTCCAAGTTGTCGTGGCGGGCCCGGCGTGAGATAGCGCGAAAGAACCTGATAAAGGCGATTCTTCAGGGGCGACAGACATTCCTGTTATCGGCGGCGAAGAACGGAGCCAAAAGCGGCGGTTTGAGGCGGAGCCAGTGAGTCCAGTTGTAATGGAACCGTTGGCGGGACGCGGTAAAGACTCTAAATCAGTTTCTAAATCGGGTGTTCGGTAAAACCGGCAGAGGTCTCGCTTTGAGGTCGTTTTGAGACCCAGAGGAGACAAGCCGCTTGCCTGTTCGTTGCTGCCGTTTTTGCCAGCAATCCTTTGAAGTCTCAAAGTACCGGCCGCAACAAACTGTTTGCGGCGCAGCCAAGTGTCAGCGCCAGCGCTGCACCGATTATCACCGGCAGAAGCTGGTCGCCGATCCTGAGTACGCCCAAGTAGTTCGCGATAGCCAGCGGAAGTGGCGGGAATCCCACTCGAGCTATCAAACGCAGTACCGGGAAACACATCCAGAAACAGTCGAGCAGAACCGGCACAAGCAGCGGCAACGGGATAGCAAGCGCCGGATGCGAAATTGGCTCATTAAATGCAGCCGAACTGGGCCAGTCGACCGCTCTCCTGCTGAAAGCTCCGCTCCAAGCTAAGGAACAACCTGCCCGAAGATTCAGACGGGCCCCTATTCGTGACAACGTGATTTCGTTTCGCGTTGTATAGTTCTGGGCGGTACTACGCCCTGTGGGTGACTGGCGGCTTGAAAAACCTTTCGGCAGAATGGAAGCAGGTTCGGGTTCCTATGGGCCCGGAGCCTCTTGCTTGTAACCCAAAAGCTTTGGGCTGCGTGCGGTTGCGGAGGAATCGTCGCGGCCCGTTTTTCTATGAGCTTGGTGCCCTGCTGGATTGGGACTGCATCAACGGCGCTTAACCACGTTCAAGCCCTGCTCAGCCCAGTTCGCCTAAGCTAACGGAATCCGCCCAATAAGTAGAAGATGATTACGATCAGCAAAATAGTGCCTAAGCCGATCCCTGCGCCTCCGCCGTAACCCCACCGACCGTAGCCGTAGTATCCACCACCGCTTCCCAAAAGCAGTATCACGATGATAAGTAGGATCAACACGCCGCATAATGGAAAGCATTTATAGGGCCACTGGCCCGAAGCGTACAAACAAATCAATTGGACGCTTTAGCGATACTCTCGGTAGAAAATACTACAAGCTATTGGCTTGTATGTTGTAGGAAGTTCGCGGCGCAGCCGAGGCCGGTTGCATAGCCATACTTGGCGCAAGCCGGGCAAGAGCTGCGTTGGCGCGTTGTCGTACGACGTTCTTCGCGAGTGCCATTGAACTATTCCAGCGAGCTACGCTAAATCCCGGCTCGAACTCGGCTTAAGCACACCGGCGAAGCTCCTGCTTCGTCTACTCGGGCTGGGTTGGAGCGATGCTGCACGGGATGCTTGTGAAGAGATAAGCTTCGTGATTGCTGCCGCGCCCGTCGTGCATCTGCACCGGAACCGTTGTTTCGTCGGCTTGCAGATACGATGCGTTCAGCAGATCCTTGCGCATCGCGGTGATCACTGGCTGCAGCAGTTCGCCCACACGCATCACGCAGCCATCCAGCGTGGCGCGCCCGATCTCCAGGCCCGCTTCGCGCTCCAGGATCGCTGCCTGGCGATAGAGTGGCAGGTGATCGCAATACTTCGAAACCACCGTGTCGATCACCACTGCATCGCTCGCCAGTCCCTTTTCCACAATGCGCGGGTTTAGCGGCGCAATCATCACCGTGCCTTGTTCGCAACCGCGGCAGGCGCGCTTCTTGCGCTTGATCACCCGAACCAAGTAGCGAGCCGGCTCCACATCGAGCTGTTCACTGACGTCATAACCGATGACCGCTGTTTCGCGCCCACAGCAGGTGCAGGTCTGCTCCTGACAACAAAGGACCTTCTCTACTCGCGGCAGATGCTCCGGCAAGCGCTCACGGCCCGGATGCGGTTTGCGTTCGCGCGGCGGCATCTTCGCCACCGGCTCGCGACGTGCTTCGGCTTCTACTTCGTCGGCAGTCGCTCCCGGCTCTTCGTCGGCCAATAACTCCAACTGCAGATTGCTGAGCGTCTCGCTCTGAGGTCCCAGCATGCGAGTGCGCTGTTGGCGAAGCCGCTCTTCAAGCACCTGGATTTTCAACTGCGCCCACTGCAGTTCGCACTCCAGGTGTGCGATGCGAAGTTGAGGATCGGGAGCGCCCAAGGGGGAGTTTCATAATAAGCGAAAAGGCCCGTAAATGCTAGTGTTTTCTCACTGTGAACGCAGTGTTTTTGAACGCACGCGATCCATCGGAAATGTTCTACGCGGCTGGCGCCCTACGATGCCAATTGCGTCGTGGCCGCGCTTCGGCCAGATCCACTCCATTCACCAGCATGGCCAGTTCTTCGGGGCGCATCAATACCGTGCATGCACCACTTGTTTGCGGCCAGTGGAACCGTCCGCGCTCCAGCCGTTTCGCACAGACCCATAAGCCGCTGCCATCCCAGACCAACGCTTCAATCTGGTGTGCCTGCGATTGGTGAACAGAAACAAGTGCCCGCTCAGCGGATCCTGCCCGAACTGATCCCGCACCAGGCCGAACAGTCCTTCGAAGCCCTTGCGCATGTCCACCGGCTCGCTGCCGAGATAGATCTTCGTTGCCGGGCCGCGGCCGAACATGTTTACGCCGCTTCAACAATCCGAATGAGCCGCGCCATCTCGGCACCACCGAAACTCCATCCACTCTCGATGCGCCGCCCATTGATCAGCACCAACGTGAAGCCCCCTTGCGGATCGGCAGCAGCCGCTTCCAGTTTCATTTTCACCAGTTGCGATGCTGCCACTCTTCGCGCCGCTGCCGCTTTACGTATGGACCGTTGCCGGTAATAATCCAACGTCGTCACCGGCATCCCTTCCGACAATATCCCTGACGCGACAGTCCGCTTTCTTTGTACCCCTTCAGCAGCCGTTCCACTTCTTCCGCCGTTCTCTTTCGCATCCCGCCATCTAATCAGCTTCTGCATCTCAGCTCAACAGGGATTCGTCAGACGCTTACCATTGATCGAGCGCCAGACTCTCAATCTCTTTGCGTCCCTTCACATTCCACAGCTTTGACTTTCGACAGACTCCTTGGCCCATCGCTAGCGCATGAAGTGCCCAAAGCGACAGAAGGTGGATGCCGGTCACATAGAACCGGCTTTGGATTGCCTGCAAGGGAAACGCACGTGGGACGGCGACCAGAATCTGGTCGAAGCTACGGGTATCGGAGCGGCACGACGAGCAGTTTGCCGGGCCGATCATGAAGTGTCCGGGAAATCGAAGGCGAATGCAGGCGCGGCCCTATCGGAGCAATCGGATGCAAGGCTTTCTCCCGCTCGGCGGCTCGGGCACATGCTTCTTCAAAATCCCGATCTCGATGTGCGCGGTCACGATAATAGACGTTCAAACAGGCGGAAACACATGACATGATCATCAGGAACGGGAGACCATGGATGAGAATGTCTATTGTATGAACGCCCGTTTCAAAAGTTTGGGGCAGCCGATTGATGCCGCTGCCATCGCGGGGGCGAAGGAAGCGCGGCTGCCTTTTTAATTTGCATCAAGCTTTTTAATTTGCATCAAGAAAGTGGCAACAGAACGGTGTTCTCAGGGTCGGATTTTCGCGTAGCCCTACCCGGTGCATTCCATTTTTGGCCGACCATAGCACAAGTCTGGGCGGGCCTGCGCCAGGTCCCGCAATAACAGCGGGAGATCCGGAGATCCCGGTGCACGAGCGCCACCAGACTGTTCCATCGCTGGAATATCTGATGAAATCGTTGGCATCGAGCGCTGCGCCTCCGCCGTCACCGTTCGATGACTGCAACACTCGTTTTTTGCGCAGGCACGTTTGCGCCCAGAGTGCACCCGTCGTATCAGGGCGATTGGGAGGACCCGGCGTCGAAACATGAGGCTCGTCCCGTTCCAACACCCCATTCGCGAGACTAGAACAACTCGATAGCGGGAAAGCTGCATGACATAAAATGTCGGAGCGTACCCACCGCGAATCGCACCAAACGGATGATATCGGCCACCTCGAAAGGTGGCTGATTCATCTCTTACGCAGTTTGCGTGACCGGTTCACGTGATCCAGACTGGAGAGTTCGACTTTGTCGAGCGGTGTGCCTGCCGCTCAGAGAAATGAAGATACACGGTTCTCAAGAACGGTTTTCCAGGTCTGCGAGGGCGGTTTTCTCCGACGAATGATGTATTTGCTTACGCTTGTTTCTCCGATATCGATTCCAACGCCCGGCCTCCCCGGGTTGCCGCGCCGAATCTTCCAGGTCCAGAACAGACAGAAGCCTTTGCGGTGCCAGGCAATCACCGTTGCTGGTGACGATGAAGATACTAGACCGCCATTCCCTCCAGACGCCCGACAGCCAAACCTACAGGAGTCGATCAGCCGTTGTCAACTTCGGCCGCTTCACAGATCGTTGTAGAACGCCGAGTTGGTGACGTAGGGCGAGGATCTCAACCTGTAGCTGATCGGCTCCGGAAGGATACCAAAACAGTCGCAAACAGCGCCGCAATTATGGGCACGCACGGGAACCGACGGAAGAATGACAATCCTCAATTTATCAGTCACTTCAAGGTTTACGAGAACCACGGTAGGCGGCTGCTGAGATGTGGCAAAATCGCTTTATCGAGAGTTCTGCGCAACAAACGAATCAACCCTACTCACCACTGCGTCGCAGCTGATTTCCGCGATCAGAACTACCGTCCAGCTTGCGGAAATCGTGAGCATTACAGAGCGATCGTTGATTGTGAAAGTTTCGATTAATCGCTTCAACAACATCTGCTCGATCCGGCGGCGAACCTTTGCCTCAGGCTCCCCCGTCTCGAATAACGCAAGAAAAGAAGACTCGTTCCACCTGAATAACCGGTCTTCGCCCAAGAGCGCGCCCGCCAACCTCCTTTCAAAGAGGGCTATGATCTGATTACCGATGTCATTCCCGAAGCGGGAATTAACGTAACGAAGCCGGTCCACAACGAATACGGCCGCAAGTGAGTGGCTGCCATGTTGCTTGCTGCTTCTGATCGCAGTCTCGGCCTCAGAGCGTCCCGCTATTACATCGGTGAAAGGAAGTTGCTGTTGAGCGATATCCGCCGCATCGCTTAACCGATTTTCCAGAGTCGCTGTCGGCAGGTCCACCATTGATTTGTGTCTTGCATTTCCCTGGCCCTCTGTAATTTCAGTTCGAATCGTTTCGAGGCAGTCCGCTATCCTTTTTTGCAAGTCCTTGATGTCTTCCAGACTTGAGGCTTTGCTGATGCTCCAATCGATTTCGCGCAGCGCCATCGAGTGTGCTGCTGTCGGCGAAAGATCGATTATGGTCTCGGTCAGCATCCGGGACAGTGCTTGCAGCTCCAGATGCTGTGCCTTAATGAGCTGGCTCGTTCGGAAGCCATAATCGTACATCGCCTTGGTCGCGACGCCTACCGCTGTCAGAATCTCCTCTAGAGGGGTTTCTTCGGTAATTTTTGTCAACAGCGCATTGATGGTGGTCCGAAAAGACTGATATTCCTGCTGTTCAGCCTCCACCGCGTGAAGCCCGATTGCTTGCAGCAGAAGCCGGGACATTCGCAAATCGGTCTGGGCTGCCTTCTCTATCGAAATGAATCTCTTTAGGGGATTTCTCACCATTGCAGGCCTTCTTACGCTGGACCGTGATATTCCCGGAAGACCACCAGCACGCCTCTCACGTCACCAGACTCAGTCACAATAGAAGTGGCGCTTTCCTCTATTACCATTTCCATTCCGCTGCGACAGACTAACACATGTCGAAATTTGACGCTGGTCGCTGTTTTTCCATGTAATAGGCGAGTGATAATGCATTCGGCAGGTCGTCTTGTTTCGGGATCGAACACTTCAAAAATCTCGGAGAGGTCGCGACCCAACGCTTCCCTTTCTTTCCATCCGGTTAGTTGTTCGGCGACCAAGTTCACAACCTTGATGGCCCCGGTTACATCGGTCGCGATCACGCCGTCGGTAATGCAGCGAAGAGTAGTGGCAAACCATTGCTGCTCATCCCGGAGCCGGCAATCCATCTCAGCTTTGTAGATCGCCATCTGCAAAGCACTATGCACTTCCCGTTCCTGAAACGGTTTATGCAGATACCCGAAGGCTTCCGTTGTGCGGGCTCGTCCAATTGTCTGCTCGTCTGAATTCCCCGTCAGATATATTACCGGAATGCCCGTTTTTTGCCGAATTAGCCCAGCAGCTTCGACTCCGTCCATGGCTCCTTCGAGTTGAATATCCATCAGCACGACATCGGGCTTTGTTCTTACGGCAAGGTCAATCGCCTCTTCGCCCGAACTTGCTATTCCAGCAATAGAGTAGCCGAGCTTTCGTAGTTGATATTCGATCACCGCTGCGTTGACGAACTCGTCTTCAACGATGAGGATCTGATCAGTTTGGGGCATCGTGTATTTATGCGATCGAAAGGTATTGCTACTCCACTCATCGGCCTCACACATTAGATAATGCGGCTTAGCCACCTTAACCGGGAATTCTCTCAGGAATATAGCCACACTCGCCCACCTCTAGATATGCGGCGATTAGAGAGAAGATCCATTCTGCCGATACTTTTAAAGAGGCCAGCAAGTGTCAAGCCGCTCTTTCAATATCTGTATAAAAAGTGCGCTGGTTGTTTTGGTCGGCGCCGGAACCCTTGTGGCGCAATCAACCGAGTTTGCCATCGAGGGGCGGCCGGTTCAGGTCCATGGCTTCGCATCACAGGCATTTGCAGCCTCGGATGGAAACAACTATCTTACGATGGACACACGCACCGGCACCTTTTCGTTTACCGACTTCGGAGGAAACATTTCGGTCCAAGTAACAGGGAAATTTCGCGTCGGCGCGCAATTCTACGATCATAATATTGGGCAGTTAGGAAGGTGGCATCCGCAACTGGATTGGGCTGACGGTGATTACAGGTTTAAGGATTGGCTAGGTATTCGAGCTGGAAAGGTCAAGACTGTACTTGGCTTATATAACGACACCCAGGACATGGAATTCCTCCATACCTGGGCCATTCTTCCGCAATCAGTGTACCCGCTTGATCTTCGTTCATCGACGATCGCGCATGTTGGCGCAGACTTCTATGGAGATATAGGCCTGAATCAACTCGGTACTTTTTCTTACACCGCTTACGCTGGATTTCAGCCGAACGATCCCTATGGCGGTTGGGTCTATGGTTTTAAACCATACGGCATAAACCTAACGGCACTAGACGGCAGGTTAGAGGGAGGCGATCTTCGTTGGCGGACCCCTGTGCAGGGCCTCCTTGCCGGAGTGTCTTACATGGATGAGGAGCTTCATATAAAAGCGACAATTCTGTCCGCTTTCTCATTCAACGCGGTATCGAACAAGGACGAGACATCGCAGTTTTACATTCAGTACATGCGTAACAGGCTGACGTTAAATGCTGAATACCGTAAAAACTTGCTGGGCCTGGAAAAATTTATTATGGATAGCCGGAGCTTATACGGCTCGGCGAGCTACCGAATCTCAAAGCGCTTTGAAGTCGGAACATATTATTCGCGTTTCTATCCGAACTGGCAGGACAATCTAAGTGATCCGGCGAATCACATTTACGACAAGGTCGCGACCGTGCGTATGGATCTCACGAATCATTGGGACCTGAAGATCGAAGGCCACTTCATGAATGGCTCCGCGGCAGGCGACGCGCTCAGAGGCTTCTATCTGCGAGACAATCCGCAAGGACTTAAGCCCACGACGAACCTGCTCGTCATAAGAACGGGCGTCGAGTTCTGAGGGCGCCCCGCGGCATTCCTGGAAAAGCGAGACCTCGATGAAATTGATGAAATCGTTTATCGCTCTCGCTCTGATCGGGATGGCCGCGGGGGCGAATGTTCCCACGAGGGGGATCAAGATCATTGCCAATCTCGAAGTTGACGCTTCTGAAATTTCACGCGACGAACTGAGCCGCATTTTTTTGATGACCAAGACCTCGCTCCCGAAAGCTAGCCATGTCGAACCCGTTCTGGAGAAGTCTGGTCCGGTCCACGATGTGTTCATACGAGAGTACATGGGCAGAACCGAGGCGGCACTTATGACTTACTACCGCAGCTTGGTATTCACGGGCAAGGCATCTATTCCGAAAACGTTCAATTCCGACCCCGAGGTGGCCGAGTATGTGGCCAGGACAAAGGGCGCCATCGGCTACGTCAGCGCAAGCGCCAGCACCCCCGGTGTGAAGACTCTAACGATAAAGTGAGCAACCAAAAATGAAGCGACTAACGATCACGACGAAGATTTGGCTCAGCATCGGAATCTTCGTGCTCGGCTTCATTTTATCCACGATTCTCGTGCAGGTGCAAGGCGTCAGCCGGGAGCGAGATCTGCGGATGACATCGGAAGCTTTGTTTCCGGCGGCGCAGAACAGTCAGGACGCCGCGACATCGTTTCTCCGTGGAATAAGAGCGTTCGAGGATGCTGCGGTCATGCAGGACGCCTCGGGGCTGGAAAGGGCCGCGCAAGAGGGCAGCCGTGCCGTAGAAGATCTAAAAGCGATCGCCTCGACAAGCGGACTCGCCAGAGAACGCGCAGCTAAGGCCAAAGAACTTGCTGTAGACATAGGAAACTTCCTCCCCCAGGCACAGAGCACTTACCGAAGCGTAGTCGAAAACCCGACGAGCTTAACGGCAGATACACAAATCCGCGTGCGCGCGCTAGCTGCGCGCACCAATCTTATCAACACGCGCTTGCGAATACTAAAGGGTCAATTCTCGAACGATCTGCACTATCAGTTGAGTACTCTTGAATCCCGCTCAGCCCAGCAGCGCTGGGGTGCTCTGGTTGTGCTGGGAATCACGCTGATTCTCGCGGCTTTCATGGTGAATTTCACCATTCATCGCGCCGTCACCAATCCCATCCTCAAGATCAACGCCGAGTTGACTCACGCGAAAGAACGCGCGGAGGAGGCGAATCGCGCGAAGAGCGAGTTCCTCGCGAATGTGAGTCACGAGATTCGAACCCCGATGAACGGGATCATCGGTATGACAGAATTAGCGCTCGGAACCGACTTGACGCAAGAACAGCAGCATTTTTTATTGGTGGTCAAATCGTCGGCCGACTCTCTTCTGACGCTCATCAACGAGATCCTGGATTTTTCAAAGGCCGAGGCTGGAAAGCTAGATCTGGAGGAAATTGATTTCACTTTACGGGATAGTCTCTCTGAGGCCTTAAAAGCGCTTGGCGTACGGGCAGACGATAAAGGCATCGAGCTGGCTTACGATGTCGATCCTAAATTGCCGGACGCGTTAGCGGGCGATCCCACCCGTCTGCGGCAGATCATCGTGAATCTGGTTGGCAACGCAATCAAGTTTACCGAGCGGGGCGAAGTGGTCGTTCGTGCGCTGGAGGAATCTCGCCAAGCCGAACAGATCACCGTTCACTTTACCGTGATGGATACAGGTATCGGTATTCCCCTAGAGAAACAGCAAAGCATCTTTCAGCCATTCACTCAGGCTGATGGATCGACCACACGCAAGTACGGGGGAACCGGCCTAGGATTGACGATTTGTCGTCAAATAGTTGAAACAATGGGCGGCCGGATTTGGATAGAAAGTTCGCCAGGTAAGGGAAGTACCTTCCACTTCACGGTGCTTCTCGGACTGAGCTCAACCCCCGCCACAAAGTCGGGGAGTGCTGATTTCAAGAGCTTGGAAGGCACATCCGTGCTGGTTGTGGACGACAATCTGACAAATCGCACAATCCTGGGAAAAATGTTGACGCGTTGGGGAGCGAAGCCAGTGCTCACGGAAGGGGCTGCGGCGGCAATGGCGGCGCTGGAAAGCGCCGGACGTGCAGACGCACCGTTTAAGCTGGTCTTACTCGACGTATGTATGCCCGAAATAGACGGATTCGAGCTCTGCCACCGGATCCGGCATACTCCTGGCATTCCCGACATTACCATTATGATGCTGAGCTCCGTCGCTCGCCGCCGAGATGCGATCCGTAGCCGGGAATTGGGCATCGCGGCCTACCTGACGAAACCGATCGATTGGCGGGAATTGAGAAATGCTATTGCTTCGATCCTCACCAGGCGCATCGAGCCAATCCCCTCGAAGACTTCGGAAACCTCCGGCCCCCTGCCGGTGAGTGCTCGAAGGTTTCGCATTCTTGTTGTCGAAGATAATGAAGTAAACCAGGAATTGTCGCTTAGCCTTCTTAAGAAGTACGGCCATTCGGTTGCGCTCGCCAAAAATGGCCTCGAAGCCCTTTCAGCTCTCGGGAATGAAACCTTTGATCTGATCTTGATGGACCTGCAAATGCCATTCATGGGTGGGATTGAGGCCACGACCGCTATTCGGCAAGGAGAGCAGAGCACACGTAACCACATTCCGATCATCGCAATGACTGCTCATGCGATGAAGGGAGATCGGGAGAATTGCCTCGCCGCCGGAATGGACGGCTATATTTCCAAGCCAATCAGAGTCAAGGAGCTGTTCGAGACCATCGAGGCGGTAGCCGCATGCGAGAGCCCCGAACGGGAGACAGGGCCTGACCTTTTAGATGTGCGCGAGTCGCCGCTAGTGGACCGGCAAGGATTGCTCACACAAGTGGACGGGGACCTTGCTCTTCTGCAGAGGATGGTCTCCATATTTCTGGCGGATGTCCCGGAGAGACTTGGCGCGATTCGTGAGGCGGTTGAGTCGAATAACGCTGAAAGCCTCTTAAAACTGGCGCATAGAATGAAGGGCGCAGTCAGCAATTTCTCCTCGCAACCTGTCACCCGCGCGGCTTTACGCCTTGAAACCATAGCACGAGAAGGAGATCTTCCCAACGCGCGTGAGGCATATCGGGAACTGGAGAGCATGATCAAACGGTTGACGCCCGAGCTGGCGCGCCTGGCTGTCGTCGGCGCAAAAACCGATTCGGCACCAGCCAGAGCATAGTTGCGCAGTTATAAACTTCCGTAGAGCACACCATAGCCTGGATCTGCATAGCGGCGCTCGTGCCGTTTCTGATGCATGCCGCAGTGAGCGTTCCCGCCTCCGCCGAGGAACCCGTGGGCAAGGAATAAGCAGCCGCAAGTTCCTCTGCGGACACTCCTTCGAGATGAAAATCGTACAAACTGAAACCGAAGGACTTATTGGCGAGTAGCTTAACGCCGGGATTCATAGCGGCAACGTTCAGGCACTGTAGCCAGCCCGTGGCAATATGCCTGGCAAGCGATCTTTGTCAGAAAGTATTGGAGACGATTTCGGGGCGGGGTTTCGTGCGAAGCGTCAATGTCGGCTCAAAATAGCATCAGCTACGCCCGACTTGAGTTTGCTTCGGATTGCAAGAAGGGCCGTCTTTGTAGACGGCCCTGAGTATTTCTCGCGTGCCGATTGCGGCGATTAGGTCGCGCTCGCCCCTCGCCTGACGGGTTTATCGGTCTTTGCATAGTCAGCGGACGCTTCGCCACTCGAAGAGATGTCATCGGCTCCAGTCTCCTTGAGCAAATCTTTCGCTTTCCTAACCCACTCGCTGTCGTCACAGTGAACGGAGAGAAGAATCCCTCCTTCTTTGATTCGCCCCTCATAGCGTTTCGCCTCGTACTCGGGAATGCCCATGCCGACAAGTGCGCCGACAATGCCGCCCAGGACGCCGCCCGATCCGATGCCGGCCAGGGTCCCCATGATGGGACCCGCGGCGATGAGCGGGCCGACTCCGGGAATCGCCAAGGCGCCGATGCCCGCCAGAAGACCCAGCGTTCCGCCGATTGCACCACCCGTAACGGCGCCAGCAGTAGTGCCCTCCGGCGCCTTGGTCTCTTTTTTATGAGCGAAATCTTTCGTTCCCATATTGTCTTGCAACAGCACCGAAATGTCCTCGTTACGAAAGCCCGATGCGAGCAGCCGGTCAACTGTGTTCTCGGCCCTTTCACGCGAGGCATAGATACCGTAGACAGACGTATTCTTTCCTGCCATTAAAATTCTCCTTTATCTTTTTGAAATTCAGATTATTGTCGGGACTCTTGCAACACCGTCACTTCATTTGTGACGTTACCGTCGCCGGCGTATTTGCGTGCGTGCTCTTCAATGGTGCGCTTTTCCTCTTCAGAGCGGACCGGACCGCGAAGCGTAACCTTGCCGTTGTTAGCAATGATCTTTACATTGTGGCCATAGGTCGACAACGACTTGTCACGCACTATGTCCCGTCGGATGTGACGCATCATATCCCGATCGGACATATTGTTCTTCGCTTGATCGGCCGTGGGCCGTGAAGAATCGCGGTCCTGCTTATTAGTCGCACTGTTGTCGGAAGCGCGATTCTGCGCTGCTTGAATACCTCCCGGCGCCCATAGGGCTCCGGAAAGCGCCAACGCACACAGCACACTCCTAAATTGTGGAATCATATTTCTCCTTGTGTCAGATGGAGCACGGTAATGGCCAAGGCGCGCTTGCAGCCGCATACCGAGTAAGCTCCGTGCCTAACTATTTGAAGCTGCGGAGGCATTTCCCTGTGTTAGGAATCGCCCGCATGAGTAAATACCTGGGTTAGCCGCAAGTAATTTCTTCCTGGCAACGCCGTTAACACGTACTTTCGGGAAACGACAGGCACCATAAATCCCGGAACGGAGTCGCACTGATGTTGTTCCGAGGAAGAGTTCAGGAAATGATTGAGAAAACGTGGCGATCTACTAACAGGAGAAAAATGGGTGGCAACGAAGGGCGTAAGCAGTGTTCTTAACAAACCGATCGAAAGTTCAAACGATGCCGAGCAGGGGTTCCGGGCCGCCGCTGTTCTGGGTGGTGCCCCGAACCGATAGGCTGGAGGTACATTCTTCATGCAACAGACTACATCTCCGGGCAGGCCTCCCAACGAATCGTTATCGAATAGTGAGGCGCCTGTATCCGCAGTATCCTGGGCCGCTGTTATCGCCGGCGCGTTTGTGGCTGCGGCACTGTCGCTTACGCTGCTCGCGTTAGGCGCGGGATTTGGATTGCTGACCGTATCGCCCTGGTCGAGTGCCGGGGCATCAGCATCGGCGGTAGATGCAGCTGCAATCGTCTGGCTGATTGTGATTCAGATCGTGGCATCCGGCCTCGGCGGCTATTTGGCCGGCCGGCTGCGCACGAAATGGGCGGCGATTCACACCGATGAAGTTTATTTTCGCGATACGGCCCACGGATTTCTGGTGTGGGCGGTGGCAGTGGTGATCACGGCGGCTTTTTTGGGTCCCGCTGCGACGGCTCTGGTCGGAGGCGGCGCGAAAAGCACGCAAATGCCCGGTTCGGAGAATGGGTATTTTGTGGACACGCTATTCCGACCAGCTCCGGCACCGGCCGAGAACAGATCCGGTGCAGACGTGGAGAACGCCACGTCGCGTGGCGAGGCAGCGCGCATTTTGGCGAATGCCGTGAGGCAGCGAGACACCGCGACGGCTGACCGGGCCTATCTGGCTCAGATCGTTAGTGCGAGGACGGGGCTAAGCCAGAAGGACGCCGCGCAGCGCGTGTCCACAATCATTGAGCAAGCGCGACAAGCGGCCGATGCGGCTCGCAAAGCGACGGCGCGCCTCCTGCTCTGGATTTTTCTGGCGCTGCTGATCGGGGCGCTTTGCGCCAGCTATGCCGCCACTGTCGGTGGAAGACAGCGCGACCATTTGAAGCCGGTGTAGCGAGTGCCCGCCATAGTCGAATTCAGCTGAAAAGCCCAAGGGAGAGATTAAACATGCGGTCGATCATACTTTATCTACTCGGCGTGCCGATTCCGATCATTATCTTGTTAGCTCTGTTCACACATCACTGCTAGAGATCTCGGCGCCCGCCGCGTCTGTGATCACGGGAATGAGTGGCCGCGCGAGAATTCTAGTTCCGCTGAACAATAGGCTCCCGGTTGCGGACGTCTGCATTAGTTTCCACTTCGCGAAGCCCCAGTCCTCGTAATTGCCTGGCCTTACTTAAGGTGCAGTCTTCAGCTCTTGGAACATGATGGTAAAGGAAGTGCTTTTTAACATCAGAAGCTGCATCCGGCAGACTCGGAAATCGTCAGGCCCGACCGGTCGATTTACCCAAAGGGGGCATACCGCTGAGTAAAGCTTTGACGATGTCGCCGAGCTTCATAAATTCGTCGTATGCGGACGGTTTATGAAAATACCCGTCCGCGCCCAGATTTCTCATCTGCTCGCGATCCTGCACTGAATCGGATGTAGAGACAACGATGACAAGAGCATCTGCGCATCTGCGACTCAAGCGCATATGCTTCAACACATCGCCTCCCTGTTTTTTCGGAAGATTGATATCGAGAATGACGAGGGCGGGACAGGGCATGTCGGCCTGGGCATCGGCCCGATCGAAAAACCGTATTGCCTGTTCTCCATCTGTGGCGACATAGAGCGTAAGCGGGAGCCGGGTGGTCCCGATCGCCTCTTCAATTAGAAATACGTCCGATTCATTGTCGTCCACAATAAGCACATGAAAGTGAATACCGGCAGACGCTTCGTCAGACGGGGAGAGTAAAGCGGAAGATTGATCCTCGTCCGGGCTCGGATTCGACCCAGATCCGCCCGTGATACCGATCCACGATTCGCCGACAAATGGCCAATCCAATGCCGGTCCCTGAGTATTCACCGCTGGTGTGTAGACGCTTAAACAGTCCAAAAATGTTCTCCTTATACTCGGGATCGATGCCGATGCCGTTATCGGCCACCGAGAAAACCCAGTTTTCGTTCTGCCGCTCCGCTTCGACGTGCACGGCAGGCGGTCGTTTCGGGCTACGGTACTTCAACGCATTCCCAATGAGATTTTGAAACAGCTGCTGCAGATGTGTGCCGTTCACTGGCAGCGACGGCAAAGGACCGGTTGTTACCTGAGCACCGCTTTCCCCGATAGCACCCGAGAGATTCGCCAGCGCCCTTTTCAACGCCTCATTGGCATCGGTAACTTTCGGGGGCTCATCAAACCTCGTCGCCTGCGTATACGTCAGAAGATCACGTACAAGTGTTTCCATGCGCGTTGCGCCATTCCGCAGGAAGCTCATGAATTTCAGAGCCTCTCCGTCGAGGCTGTGGGCATGGCGCTTCATCAAAAGCTCGCTGTAAATTTTGATGCTGCGCAACGGTTCTTGCAGATCATGGCTTGCTGAAAAAGCGAACTGCTCGAGATCCTGGTTGGCCCGCCGAAGCTGATCCTCAACCCGTTTCTGTTCGTCGATATCCGTAGAAGTTCCGAACCATTTCACAACCTTCCCGGTTCCATCGCGGACCGGGAGCGCACGCCCGATGAACCAGCGCCAGCGATTTTCCCGTCGATCTCGAAAGCGGTATTCAACGTTGTAGGGTTGTCCCGAAGAAACCGCGGCGCCCCAGCTATCGCGGGTTCTCTGGAGATCCTCTGGATGCAGAATACGTTCCCAGTTCGTATCCCCGCGAGTCTCGCGGCCGAAGCCGGTAAACTCGTACCAGCGTTCATTAAAGTAATCCACGGAGCCGTCCGGACGAGCCGTCCAGACCATTTGCGGCATGCTATCCGCAAGTTGCCGGAACCGGGCCTCGCTCTCCATCAACTTCGCGCGGACGCGTTTGCTTTCGGTGATGTCGCGGGCGATCTTCGAAGCACCGATGATGGCGCCTTCCAGATCCTTCACCGGTGAGATGGTCAGCGAGATGTCAATCAGCGAGCCATTTTTCCTTCGCCGCACCGTCTCGAAGTGATCGACGCGTTCGCCTCTTCTAAGCCGGGCAAGAATATCGGGCTCTTCTTCTTGTCGGTCCTCCGGGATCAAAAGGCTGGCCACCGTCTGCCCGATCGCTTCTTCACTCGTATAGCCGAACAGGCGTTCCGCGCTCTTGTTCCAACTGGAGATAACGCCGTCGAGGTCCTTGCTGATGATGGCATCGTCCGATGAATCGACAACCGCACTCAACAGAAATGAGGAGCCTTCCGCGCGCTTGCGCTCGGTGATGTCGTGCGCCACAGCGAGATGGACAGTGGTTCCATCCGCATGCTGCAGCGGAGCGGCATGTGTCTCCATGTGGCGACGCGCGCCTTTTAGGCCCACGATTTCGAATTGAAGCGAGCCCCTTTGGCCGCCACAAATCAATTTGTTGAATTCACGGAAACGTTCCTGGTCCTCCGGCGCGATCACATTGTATACACTTTGGCCGATAACGGCTGCCGGGCACGAAGCCCCAAGCATTTCCAGGCCCGGCGGATTCATGAACAGCAGCGTGCCGTCCGGCGCCACGACCTTTACACATTGGGGCGTCGTTTCGACAATCGCGCGGAACTGTTCACTTACTTCTCTGTGCGCATTCTTACGCTCGGTGATATCTATGAGGACGTTGATGCCGCCAACAACACGACCCTCGGCGTCGCGCAGCACCGCGGGATACGGTGTAAACCAAAACCGAGTTCCATCTGGCCGCTCGGCCATACATTCCATACCGGCTGGCGCCTCCCCGCCTGTTAGTGCAACGGCCATGGGGCACTGATCATGCCGTAGAGGCGTGCCGTCGCTAAGAAAGATTTTCCAGGTAACACACCATTGATCCGTGCCGATTTCTGGGCTACGCCCGGAAAGTTTCGCAGCAGCGGGATTGAAATACGTAAGCCGGCCGTGAGCATCGGTCATGTAAATGGCGACCGGCACGGCGTCCATAATTTCACCCAGAACTGTTTCAGATAAGTTGCTGTTGCGAGAGACAAAGGCAGAGAGTTCCCTGGCGTTGGTGAGAGTCACACTGCGCCGCCTTGTGTTATCGGATGACCCGACTTCTCCATTCGTTGTTCAAAAACCCGCCGGATCATCGAGCCTAGCTGCAGGAATTCGTCCAGCGTAGATGGCTTCTCAAAATACAGCATTGCGTCGTGCCGGAGCGCCTTCTCCTTTACGGCACTGGAACTCAGCCCAGTCATGACGATGACCGGCGTGTGTGCATAATGTTTGGTCGATCGCAGACGTGTGAGAACCTCATCTCCCTCGCAAATTGGCAGACGTAAATCGATGAGCAATAGGTCCAGGGGGCGAGCGTTCGGGTCCGTCTCGATCCTGTTTATAAATTCAATCGCCCGCGCGCCGTCCGAAACGATGTGGAGTGAGCAATCGATGTTGTGTTCCTTGAGAGCTTGGCGGACGAGTTCCGCATCACCCTCACTGTCCTCAGCGAGGAGGATTTCGAAAGGTTTTGTTTCAGTCGTCATATGTGCTCGAACCCCCGACCCCTCTCAACCTACTTCCGCCGCCTGCGACTGGTTTCGAGGAGCGTGCCGGTAATGTTCCGGGGCACCAGCCAAAACGGCGCGGCGAATCATAACAGCCAACTCTTTATTGCGTACCATATTCTAATCATCGCGAATCAGCGACCGAATGTATTCGCTGGGTGTGCTAAAGGGGTCTTCCCGCAGCTTCGGTTCGATAAACCTCTTCATCGTCCTCGGTAATGACATGGTGAGAGGTGCTTTATCCATGACTTGAGTTCGGTATAGGTGTTTGTGAACTGGTGTGACTATGTCGGTTCGAACGCCGCGGACTTGGCTTGCGCGGAGCTAAACCCAACAGTTTAGGCTTGAACGATAAAAAGCATCGTGAATGTCGCGATTCCTAAGCTGTCAGAAGTGCGAGGCTGTTCAACTCCGGTATCGGCGATACGAACGTCGCGGAAAACGATCTAAATGGCGAGAGTACGCCTTGGAGCAACCAGGAGGAATATCGATATGAGTACCGGGCATGCGACAGGATATGGCGAGCACGCGGAAGGACCCGTCGCCAGGAGCATCGAGCAGCAAACAGCCAAGCTGCCGTCTGATTTATTTTTGTGGGCAGCGTTCGGCTCCATTGCGGGATCGCTCGTATTTAAAATGACGGGAAAAGACCATCATGCGCTGTTTGTTGGACAATGGGCGCCAACATTTCTCATCCTTGGCCTATATAACAAGCTGGTAAAACTGCAAGGCTCTGAAAAAGCTTAATCAAGGGCCAGCCAATTGGTCCTCAGTCTGAAGATCGCGCGGTACAGTGAAATGGAAAGTCGATCCCTCACCGACGGTCGATTCTGCCCAAATCCGTCCACCGTGGTTTTCAACAATTCGCCGGCAGATTGCAAGGCCAACGCCAGACCCCGAATAGTCCCGGCCGTGTAAGCGCTTGAAGGGAGCAAAAAGAGAACCCGCATATTGCTGGGCGAATCCGATGCCGTTATCTTGAACTGAAATGACCCAATATGTTCCCTCCGGCCGCGCGGATATATGAGCGGTCGGCTTTCGGCCAGGTGAGCGGTATTTGATGGCATTGCTGATGAGATTCTGAAATAGCCGCACGATTTGACTGTGTGCCGCAACAACTGCCGGCAGTGGATCGTGGGTCACTGCCGCGTCAGCCTCTTCTAGCGCAGCGGCCAATTGCCCAATGGCGGTTTCCACATCCTGGTCGAGGGACAGGCAAACGGGTGGTTCTTTTTCCGTCCCCACCCGAGCGTAGTTCAGCAGATTCTCAATAAGAGCTTTCATTCTGGAAACGGCTCTAATAATGAAGCGCAACGATTGAGTTCCCTCTTCGCTCAATTCGCTTCCATGGCGTCTGATAATTAGCTCCGCATAGCTGCTAATTGTTCTAAGTGGTTCCTGCAGGTCATGACTGGCTGCATAAGCAAACTGTTCTAAAGCGGAATTCGATTCGAGAAGCGAATCCTCAAGT
>DATNAF010000255.1:0-12380 GCA_035572845.1 Terriglobales bacterium | reverse complement strand
AGCCGCAGATTCCAGCACCTGCCGGTTGGAATTCAGCTCCTCTTCGAGAGCGGTCAGGCGCGCACGCCCTTGCTCTAATTCGGCTTGTGATGACGCCGCGCGAATCGTCAATTCGTTGCAGCGTTCTTCGTTATGACGGCGCTGTGCCTGGTTGCGATCGACTTCCAGCTTGATGTCGCTCAGCCTTCCATCGTTCTCGCGAATCTCGGCCTCGATGGCGTATCCGCGCTGGCCGCGCTCAGATAGCTCAGCCTCGAATTCCTGCATGACACTGGATTGTTGCCGCATTTCGTCAGAGAGGGTGTTGATCTGAACGTCGAACTCCGCCGCCTGTTGATCGAACTGCGCGAACTTGCTGGCAAGAACAACGCGCAGCTTCGCCCGCATCTCATCGCGCAAGCGTCCGTAACGCTCGGCCTTCGATGCCTGACGTTTCAGCGAATTCACCTGGCGCGTCACTTCGTCAAAGATGTCGTTCACGCGGTTTAAATTCTGCTTGGCATCTTCCAGGCGCGCTTCCGCCAACCGCTTCTTGGTTTTGAATTTGGTGATTCCAGCCGCTTCTTCAATGATCGCGCGGCGGTCTGTAGGGCGGCTGCTCAGGATTTGTCCGATGCGTCCCTGCTCGATAAGCGCGTACGACTCCGGCCCCAGTCCAGTTCCCATGAACAATTCCTGGATGTCGCGCAAACGGCACAGCTTTCCGTTCAGCAGATATTCGCTGTCGCCCGAACGAAATAGGCGACGCGTGACGGCAATCTCTCCAGCACGGAACGACTGCTGAAATTTGCGACGACGAATTTTCAGGACCACATGGCCTGCTGGAGCTGCCGCTACCGTGTCGCCCTTGACCAGGTGGATCGCAAATTGAGGCTCGTCATCTGGAAATGCAACTGCGATGGTATTGATCTTCGAACGCGGAACTTCAACTTCTTCGGTTGCACCCGGCTGCGCATCTTCGGTTAACTTCTCCACTTCGTCGGCGGCGCGGGCACGAATCTCGGCTTCGTCCCAATCTTCGGCGGGCATGTCATCTTGAAGCACCAGTTCGGTGGGATCGTTCTTGTCCAGCCCCTCGTATTGCTGCGGGTCGATCAGCGTCAGCGAGACTTCCGCCATCCCGGTCGGCTTGCGATCACGAGTACCCGCAAAAATCACATCTTCCATGCGCGAGCCACGCAACGTCTTGGCCGATTGTTCACCGAGCACCCACGAAATGGCGTCGGCAATGTTCGATTTTCCGCAGCCGTTGGGGCCGATGATAGCGGCCACGCCATCACCGTGAAACTTGAGCTCGGTGCGGTCGCAAAAGGACTTGAATCCGAGAATCTGGAGCTTTTTCAGTTTGAGCAACTTACACTCCTTGTTTTGCTGGTACCGCAGTCGGTTAAACACCTGGTTGGACGGCGGCTCTGTTGCGGCAGGTTTACCAACCAGGTTCCTCCGGCAGTTCGCTCCCTTAAATGCCGTCCCAGGCTGGATGGGGCGGGGCACAAATTAGAGCTACTGTACCGATCAAATTGCGCGAGGGTCAAGTAATAAAACACCATATGTTGTGGGTAACTGGTCCTAAACCCAGCATTTTGCAGCAGCTATGCAGCACATGCTTGCTTTAATGGCTTTGGATCAGAAAGGAAGGGAGAATCGCGAGAGCCAAACTAGCCTATCGCAGGTGCTAACCAGAAGCAACGGAATAGAACCCGCTTTACAGATGGAAGTGCCTGCCGGGCCTTACTGCGGTAGTGATGAAGTTTCGATTCCGCCCGATAATGGCACGCTGGACGGAAAGGGAGATCCGGCCAAAGGAGAAAGTGCCCCCGAGGAATCGATGGTGAAGCCAACGATCGCGTCGGTATTCGGCGAGACGAGATTATTGCCATCAGTGGCGTAGAGATACTGCCCTCTCAAAGTCGCGATATCGCCGCCGGATGCACCCTGGGCATCGAACGGGGATCCGCGTATCTCACTCAGCGCGCCTGTAGTCTGATCCCACGCAAGCGCGGATATGGTGCCGGCAACGCTGTTCATTACGTAAACAGTGCTGGCGGATGCTGTCAGGGTAAGAGGCCCAAGGCCCACAGCAAACGGCGACCCGGGAACCGATGTCAAAGCGCCGGTCGAGGGATCAAACGAAAATGCCGCGACGGAATTGCCTCCGGTTAAGGCCACATACAGAAAATTACCGCGTGGCGTAGTTGCCGCGAATCCCGGAGTGGAAAGAGTAGATGCCGGCAACGCAATCGGCTGACCGACCGAAATCAACGTTCCAGTGGTGGAATTTATAGCGAAGCCCGCAACGCTAAAGCTGCCAACCACAAATAAGAACTTGCCAGCTGAATCTGTGACGGCCTGGATGGAATTAGGAACGACTGCAAGCGACGAACTTGAAATGGACATTAAAGATCCATTGCTAGCCACGGAAAATCCGGAAATCGTACCAGTCAATCCCACCACGTAAACAAACTTTCCATCCGGAGTGGCGGTGACGCTCGCGAGTAAAGCTGGGCCCGATCCTGCCGGATAAGGCGATCCGGGGGCCGCCTGATAGTCAGTGCCATTCAAAACAAAAGCAGCAAGCGTGTCTAAAACATGATCGCCGACGAAAAGCTCATGCGACGGCGGCGAGACCGCGATATCACCGCCCGTAATAGCAGGGCCGGGGACAGAGGCTGGTGTGCTCAAGGTGCCATTCTGAGCAGCGGGGAATATCAAAACCTGCCTGGCGTTAGTGGTCGCGTAGACGAAACTTTGCTCGACGCAAGCATCGGTTCCGGAGCAACCGATGTGCTGAGAGTTTCCGCAACCCGAGAGCAACAAGGCTGATCCTGCCAGATACAGATACACCGCACTAAGTCGCATGCTGAATCTCCTTGGCACGCGCGACGGAAGCAGCATATCCCGAATAGATGCCAGAGACAAACCCAATGTAACCCGGAGGGAACGTAAAGCTTCGTAAGCTGCTGGAAGTACAAGGCAGTGGACGAATTTGGGACATCCCCAAGGGCGAGATCGCGCTCTAAGGATTGGCCGGCGAAGGGCTTCATGGTCGGGATCGTTCGATTGCAGACGAATGACCTGAGAAGCAACCCGAGAAGCCGAATCACAATATTCAGGAGATCACTATGACCGCGAGGAAAGCTCGCAAGACCACTGACGAGGCAGACGACTTTGGGACGGAGATGCGCGATCGCGTAACGGAGATCGGTGAACAGGTTCAATCGGAGATTGCCGATATTGGCCATCAAGTCCGCACCGGCCTCAAGAAGGCCCATATCACCGAGGCAACAGTCCCAGATGCGTTTCGCAAAGCTCCGAAAATTATTTCGCCGGGGGTGCATGCATGGCTGGACGTTGCCGTGACCGGCTATTTCGCGGTACTCGGCACAATTTTTGCGGTGCGAGGCAAGGTTGGCCCTGCGATAGCTGCATTTGTGAATGCGGGCATGGTGGGCGGGGTTTCGGCATTCACGGATTACAACGGAAGCGGCAAGAAGCCGATCAACTTCAAATTGCATGGAACGCTCGACGCAGCGCAGGCCACAACCGCGGCCCTGGCTCCAGTGTTGCACGGTTTTGCAGACGAGGCGGAATCAGCGTTCTTCTATGGTCAGGCGGCGAATGAGTTAGCCGTTATCGCCTCCACCGATTGGGACGCGGGCATGCCGGCAAAGAAGCGCCGCAAAGCAGCGTAGGTTTGCAGCAGATATTAAAAAGGCAGGGCTTAATGCCCTGCCTTTTTTTGTGCTGATCTAAGTTGCAACTCGCGGGAACATCCCCGGCAACATTTACTATTTACTTGTGAATCTTCCTGTCAATCCCCCCGTTCTGCCCATGCTTGCCAAGCGTGTGGCGGAATTGCCTGAAGGTGAAGATTGGGTCTTCGAGCCTAAGTGGGACGGATTTCGAGCGCTCGTGTTTCGTGACGGCGACGAGATTTTCATTCAGAGCCGTGATGAAAAGCCGCTCAACCGCTATTTTCCTGAACTTGAGCCGCCCTTGCGATCAGCATTGCCGCCGAAGTGCGTGCTCGATGGCGAGATTGTCATCGTCAAAAATAACGAGCTCGACTTCGATCTTTTGCAACTCCGGCTCCATCCGGCTGCTTCTCGCGTGAAGCTATTGTCTCAGCAAACGCCGGCATCTTTCGTGTTTTTTGATGTGCTGTGTGTGGGAGATCGCGATTTGTGCAATGAGCCCTTTGAGAAACGCCGTCGCGAGTTGGAGAAACTGATTTCTTCAGCGGCGCCTCCGATCCATATAACTCCTGCAACACGAGACCGTAAGACAGCCGCAGACTGGTTTCAGAGATTCGAAGGTGCGGGCTTGGACGGAGTTGTTGCGAAACCGGTCTCTGGAACTTACGAACCCAATAAGCGGGTCATGTTCAAGGTGAAGCACGAGCGCGATTGCGACTGCGTGGTTGCCGGCTTCCGCTGGCATAAAAAGGGCGATCGCACGCTGGTAGGTTCGTTGCTGCTCGGGTTGTTTGACGATGCAGGTGCGCTGCAGCATGTGGGAGTTTGCGCGAGCTTCTCGAATGCAAAGCGGTTGGAGCTGGTGGAATTTCTTAAGCCATATCGCAAGGATGCTGCGGCGAACCATCCGTGGAAGGCTTGGGCTGATTCCGAATCTGCGTCCGGCCGAATGCCCGGAGGCCAAAGCCGATGGAGCCAGGGCAAAGATTTGTCCTGGGAACCTTTGCGGCCTGAGCTGGTCGTCGAAGTTGCCTACGATCACATGCAAGGCGATCGTTTCCGTCATACGGCGCAGTTCCGAAGATGGCGCTACGACAAGAAACCGACCGACTGCACCTATGCGCAGCTCGAAGTTATTCCGCCGCAGGAGATCGCAGCAATTTTCCCATCTGGTCGGTGAGGAGGCTACTCCGCTTTCCGCGCTCGTTGTTTCCCGTTGGCGCCAATCCGGCGTGGGATCGTCGTCCGGATCAGGAGTTGTCCTGCTCTGGGTCCCACATCACTCGATGTTGATGGCAGTGACACGCTTAGGGAATACATAGCTCGGATTCGCAAACCGCGAATTTCAAAAACGATATGTGCTGCAAACTTGTAGTACCACCTATCGCGGTTTGGTGATAAATCACAGTATCCCTTATCTA
Organism: Terriglobales bacterium; assembly: GCA_035572845.1. GTDB lineage: Bacteria > Acidobacteriota > Terriglobia > Terriglobales > Acidobacteriaceae > Gp1-AA145. The sequence continues at coordinate 7,264 of DATNAF010000255.1, read as the reverse complement.
GGCTTCCAACTCCGACTCAGAACGGCAGTCGCTGTTCGTTACTGTTGACAATCTGTACATCACTCATTCATCGGCAGTACTGAGCGGTTAAGGCTTTTAAAAATGACTTCGTAGTTTGGTGTACCACTCTGTCACCCAAATCCGCTTCTAAACCTACCGCATGCAGCCGTTTGATCTCGTTTCTGTGCTACTGGTCTGGTCATGGTTAGTTCGCCTGGGAGGGCCAGGGCTGATCCTGATTGGGATCGCGGACAATTCTGTTGTCCCGTTGACCGGCAGTATGGATGTCCTCACCATCTGGCTCGCTGCCGGACACCGTAATCTCTGGCCGTATTATGCGTTGATGGCGACGATCGGCGCTGTCGTTGGCGGATATATCACCTATGCTCTCGGGCGCAAAGGCGGCAAGGAAACTATCGAGCGGAAACTTAAAAAAGATAAGGCGGAAAAGCTTTTAAAGCGCTTTGATAAGTGGGGCTTTTGGTCGGTTACGGTTGGAGCTTTACTCCCACCCCCCTTTCCGCTGGTTCCGGTGTTGCTCGCTGCCGGCGCGCTCCAGTATTCAGCGAAGAAATTTCTGGCTGCGCTCACTTTGGGCAGAAGCGTGCGCTATTGCCTGGTCGCCGGCTTGGGATCGCTATATGCCAAGCCGATCACGTCTTTCTTCAACCACTATTACAAACCCACCGCCCTGGTTCTTGCAGGATTCGCCGCGATCGGCAGCTACTTTGCCGTTCGGGAGTACCTGCACGCTCGCAAGGATAGGAGTGAGCGTACGGGCACTGTCGCGCCCAGGGCAGCGTAACGCAGGTTTCAAGGTTTCAAAAGTTGCGAGGTTTCAAAGGTTTCAGGGTTTCAGGGTTTCAGGGTTTCAGGGTTTCAAAGGTTTCGGGATTTCGAGGTCTTCATCTGCAGCGGGTGAAGCCTTGAAACTCCGAAACCTTGAAACCTCTGAATCTGAAACCTTGCAACCTTGTTCCCTTGCCTTCAGCTAAAATAATCCCAGCTCATGTCCCTAACTCAAGCCCAAGCCCTCGACCTATACCGGTCTGATGACCTGATCGGTACCGGCATGGAAGCCGACGCTGTGCGACGACGCCTGCATCCTGAAGGCGTCGCCACATACATCATCGATCGCAACATTAATTACACAAATTTCTGCACCGAATATTGCACATTTTGTGCTTTTTATCGGCCGCTGAAAGGGCCGCAAGCAAAAGAGGGATACATCCTCGACCTCGACACCATCTACGAAAAGATTCGCGAGACGGTCGAACTGGGCGGCACAGGCGTGCTGATGCAGGGCGGATTGCATCCTGATCTAAAGATTGATTGGCATGAGCGCATGCTGCGCGGAATCAAAGAACGCTTCAAAGTTCACCTGCATTGCTACTCCGCGTCTGAGATCATCGCTATCGCCGAGTACAGCGGCCTCACCATTCGGGACACGATCTCACGCCTGCGCGATGCTGGGCTCGACTCCATCCCCGGCGGCGGCGCTGAAATTTTGGACGACGAAGTGCGCCATCGCATCGCCCGCCTTAAGTGCTTGACCGAAGACTGGCTCAATGTGCACCGCACCGCACACCAGCTCGGCATGCGCACCACGGCGACAATGATGTTCGGCGTCGGCGAAAGATTCGAGCACCGCATCAACCATCTGCAAGCCATCTACAACTTGCAGGAGGAAACCGGTGGCTTCACTGCATTTATCCCGTGGACGTTCCAGCCGCAAAACACCGCGCTCGGCGGACGCAAGTGGGAAGAAGCCACTGCGGTCGAATACCTGAAGAATCTAGCCATCTCGCGTCTGTTCCTCACCAACTTCCTGAACGTGCAATCCAGCTGGGTGACACAAGGCCTGAAAGTTTGCCAGCTGGGCCTGCGATTCGGCGGCAACGATGTGGGCTCCGTGATGCTCGAAGAAAATGTCGTCCGTGCCGCCGGCGTGACCAACTGCACCACAGAAGAAGAACTCCGCCGCATCATCAGAGACGCCGGCTTCAAGCCGGTGCAAAGAGATACCTTATATAGGACGTACTTTCTGAATTAACTCCGGTGGGCGGGTGCTTCTGTCGTCGAAATTCCTTCCGTTTCACTTCAGTGGCTTGACGTGCTGGCGTATCCACTTGAGGATCTGAGCAAAGCGAAATTCGTGCCGCTCAATCGAGCCTTCGATAAATGCATGCCCTTGTGCCCCAGTTACCTCGATGTAAAAACCATTTCTGCGCAAGAACACGTCAGCAGCGGTAAAGGCAATTCGCTTGTTGCCGTCCAAAAAACCATGGTTGTTGCCGAGGGATTCCATCAGCGCAGCTGCTTCCTCTTCAATTGAGTTGTAGTAGCCGATTTGAGGACGAAAGACTCCAGCCTCAATAGCGGCCTTGTCGCGGACTCCATGCACGCCGCCGAACATTTGAATGAGACGATGCTGCATCGAGTAGACTTCGGCCACCGTAAGATAGTCGGGCATCTACTTCGCAAGGCGCTCTAGCAAGTCGCAGTTTTTGGCCACCGACTGCTCAAAAGCGTCCATGACTTCGCGTCGGACCATGTGCTGGGAGGGAACAACATTGTGAAGATAAAAGCGGAGCGCCTGCTCAAGAACGTGCCGCTTAGTTTGACCATTCTGCTCGGCAACTGCCACGAATTCGTCGTACAGTTTGGCGTCGATTTCGGGAGTAAATTTCTTTGTCGCGGACACGGCCCTTGCCTCTGCTTCGATTATCCTACTCAAAAAGACTTAAATCAATATAAATCTTGATTTATCCATGTCGATCTTCTGTGGGTCTTAGGCCACCACCGCCTGATACTCCTCGTACACTCCTTTGAAATCCGTTATCTGATGATTTCCCTCGAAGTGCCAAATTCGCGTCGCAACTTCGTCGATCAAGTCTTCGTCGTGCGTGACCAGAAAAACCGTCCCCTGATAACGCTGCAGCGCAATGTTAAGCGCATTGATGGACTCGAGATCCAAGTGATTTGTAGGCTCATCGAACACCAGGACGTTCGGCTTTTGCAGCATGAGTTTGCAGAAGAGCAGCCGGCTGGCTTCTCCACCCGAAAGGACTTCGGTCTTCTTGTCTGCATCGTCACGCGGAAACAGCATCTGCCCCAGCAAGCCGCGAATCTCTTCGTGCGCTGCCGAAAGGTCCCACTGATGCAGCCATTCGAAGACCGTCATTCCCGGTTCAATCAACGCTTTGTGGTCCTGGGCAAAAAATCCAACGGCAGCTTCGTGTCCCCAAATCACTTTGCCGCCGTCCAGAAATGCTCCGTCGTAGCCGCTTGTCTTGCGTAATTCAGCTTCGGGGATCGTCGGAGAGTTTGCCAACAGTGCATTCACCAGCGTTGTCTTCCCTGCTCCGTTCCGTCCCATGAGCGCGATTTTTTCGCCACGAAGAACGCTGGCCGTGAAGTTACGAACCACCGCCGCATCTCCATATGACTTGCTGACATGCTCCACTTCCAAAATGTGCTTGCCTGACGGACGCTTCTGCTCAAACTTCAAAAAGGGTCGCTGAATATTCGACTTCGCCAGCTCCGTCACCTGCAGCCGTTCTACCTCCTTCCGACGAGATTGCACCTGGCTCGAACGCGTGCCCGCCGAGAATCGCGCTATAAAATCATTCAACTGCGCAATCTTCTTTTCCCGTTGCGCATTCTGGCTTTCAATCTGCGAGCGCACCTGCGTCTTGGCAATCACCATGTCATCGTAAGTGCCGGTGTAAGTAATGATGGTTTCGTAATCGATGTCGGCAATGTGCGTGCAGACGCGATTCAGAAAGTGGCGGTCGTGTGAAATGACAATCAGCACGCCCTCGAACTCATTCAGAAATCCCTGCAGCCAGTGGATCGAATCCAGATCCAAATGGTTCGTAGGTTCGTCGAGCAACAGCGCTTGTGGATGCCCGAATAACGCCTGCGCGAGCAGCACCCGAACTTTGTGTCCGCCAGGTATTTCGCCCATCTTCCGCTCATGCATTTCATCCGGGATATCGAGCCCCTGCAGCAGAATCGCAGCATCGCTTTCGGCGGTGTAACCGTCTTCCTCGCCCACAATGCCTTCGAGCTCGCCCAGCCTCATGCCGTCGGCGTCGGTCATCTCGGATTTTCCATAGAGCTTGTCGCGCTCTTCAAACGCCGCCCACAGCCGCCGGTTACCCATAATCACGGTATCGATCACGCGATACCGGTCAAACGCGAACTGGTCCTGGCTCAAAACACCCAGTTTTTTTGGACGCACGACCGTCCCCTTCTGCGGCTCCTCTTCGCCCGACAGCAGCTTCATAAAAGTGGATTTGCCGGCGCCGTTCGGCCCGGTCAGGCCATAGCGCTTGCCCGCGGTAAATGCGGTCGAAACTTCGTCAAACAGAACTTTAGCGCCGTAGCGCATGGAAACGTTGCTAACTGAAATCATGTTTTTAAGGGAACCGCGAGGATGGCCAAAAGGCGCGAACGCAGCTGCTCCTGATTAGGATATCACGGCAGTATTGGACGATTCCCAACTCAAGGTGCCCCGTCCTTGTCTCGCGGTATTTTCGACACAGGGCGAGACATAACACGCCACACGAGCAAAAAAAAACGGCCTCATTCGAGACCGCTTTCAGCACTCCGTCAAAGTCACCTTGATTATCCTGCTGAAGTGGTCCACAATCAAGCGTTTTCGAAAGGAGAGCCACGCTCCGTCGACGGGCTCTCCCATAATGGAACGCCCTTGAAGATACGCTGCCTGGGCATGGACCTGGCGGGAGTCGAACCCGCACCTGCCACTTTGACGGAGTGCTGTGCTGCCATTACACCACAGGCCCGTGTCTGGGACGCTATGCTGTCCCAGACTCAATGTCACGGTCATGCGTCACACCGCAATCTGTGAATTTCCTAAATCTGAGAGTCGGGGGACCGCCTCAGAATGGGCGCCCGTCTTTGTCCTTGTTTTTCAGCAGGACAAGGAGGGGCGGGGATTTTGATTGGAATGTGTAGAGGCGGCCTCCAGTCCCGCCCCGATTCTGCGCGACACCCTGCCACGCAATTTCGCCAATAAACGACGAACCCAGTCCTGCTTCGTAAGCAATTGCACAATGCACTGATATAATCCTGCGAAAATCTGGAAGGCGCACACGAATGTTGCTGGCTGCGGCCCTTGCCCTGGGCGTCTGTTCAATTGGCTGTGGCGGTTCAGGCCCAGGGCCGGTTGCTCACACCGAAAATCCTTTAGTCGCGCAATACACGGTCTCGGTTCCTGCTGGATCGACTGCCGCGGTAGAGTTTGGGCCGGATATGCATTACGGCTTCATTACCTCAGCCGTAACCGCGACAGCGCCAACAGTATCTGTCCTCGTCGCCGGCATGAGACAGAACTCGACTTATCACATGCGCGCAGTGGTCACGCATGCGGATGGCAGCAAAGAGCTCGACGGTGATCACGTGTTTACGACGGGAAGCGCACCGAGCGGTCGCATCCCGATTATGGCTGTGACTTTGCCGGCTGGAGCCACGCCGACGCCCGGAATCGAGCTGGTCTCGCTGAATCCGCCACCGAATAATCCCGGGAACTTTTTGCGCGTGGTGGCGCTGAATCCTGCTGGAGAGCTGATCTGGTATTACGACTTTGATCAGCGTCTAGGCACCGCGCAGCCGATAAAGCTTCTGCCCAATGGCCATTTCCTAATGGTGCTATTCGGCGGGACGACCGGCCCTGGGGGATTGGTTCGGGAGATTGACCTTGCCGGCAAAACCATTCACGAATTTACTGTCGACCAACTTGACCATTGGCTGGCCAAAGCGGGCTACACCTGGAAGGCAAATGCCATTCACCACGACATTGAGGCACTACCTAACGGCCATCTTCTTGTATTGGTGAACACGAGAAAAAAGTTTACCAACCTGCCCGGACGCCCTGGAGTAACCAGCGTTTTAGGCGACGCGGTTATTGATTTGGACCAGAATTACAAGCCGGTATGGTCGTGGTCTTCTTTCGATCATCTTGATGTGAACCGGCATCCGATGTTGTTTCCGGATTGGACCCATGCCAACACCATCGCGTATTCGGCTGATGACGGCAATATCGTGCTCTCGTTGCGCAACCAGTCATGGATTATCAAGATCGATTATGCAAATGGCCACGGCACCGGAAATGTTATCTGGAAGCTCGGGTATCAGGGAGATTTCACATTGCTCGATTCGGCCTCTCCGGCAGATTGGTTTTTCGCACAGCACTACGCGTATTTCTTTCATGGTCAAAAGAGACAAGAGTTGCAGCTTGCGGTGTTTGACAATGGAAATAACCGCTTCCCCGATTTCAGCGGAAATATCTGCCCTTCTGCTGCGGATGACGTGCAATATCCGTGGATGACATTTTTTGGCCGTCATGTTCCCGATTGCTACAGCCGGCCGGCAGTTTTTGCAGTGAGCGAAGCGGAACGCACGGTGCGTCCTTTGTGGTCACAAATTGTCCCTTATTCGTATTGGGGCGGAGTAACTATGGAAATGCCGGCGGGCGATATGTTTTATGACATATCCAGCCCATCGGAACAAATCGCTCGAATTGAGAAACACAAGTCATCGCTGACGAATGAAGTATTCTCCGAGCTCGCGATCCTAATGCTAGTGCTGATAATTTTCTTTGCGCCGATATCGCATACTTTTCTCGCGCTGTTGATTGTTCCTCTGGTTGTGATCGTTGCGTTATTCCCCGGGTTGGGTCTGCTCGCGGTGGCTCTCGGGCTAGTAATCGATGCGGGAGTTCTGGTGCTGGCGCAGGATCCGCGCAAACCTGAAGCGGCACGAACTGGTCCGCGGGATATTCGTCGTGACATTTTGGTATCGCTGCGGCGCATCAATCGGCCAAGCTTTTTCGCAGTGATTGCGATCGCTCTTTCGTTTCTGCCAATGTTTGGGCCACAAGAGAGACTGAACGCGCAAGTCATGGAAGTGACGCCTCACAAGCCCTCGCAGCTAGTTTGGGAAGTTGATATCAGCGGACAGGAATCTTATCGCACGGTACACTTGCCCAGTCTATATCCGGAAGTCCAGTGGTGAATCAAGGCATACGGGGTCACAACAGTGGGCAGCGTGTAAGCCGATATAATAGTTGAGATGACCCGGCGCCACGTGATTCTGTTCATGATTCCATTTTTTCTGCTGGGCATTCCTGCGTATGCTTATGGCGACCCGACGGGAGGAACGCTCTTTTCCGTCCTTCTGCCGATGTTAGCGGCGGTTTGGGCGATGTTTTTGATTTTTGCAAATCGCATCCGGCGGG
>DATNAF010000254.1:0-5996 GCA_035572845.1 Terriglobales bacterium | reverse complement strand
TGGATCAATCTGATATGTCACGCGTAACACTTGTGCTTTTTCGTCTGTCTCCCGTTTCAGGGTCACACTGGCATCCGAGTAGCCGTGAGCTTCCATGTAGCTGAGCAGATTTCGTCGGCCTTCATTCAGCAAATCGTCGTCGAGCGCATGCTCCTCATACACGGGAACATTTCTTTTCAGGGCTGCAGTGCTGATGGAAAATCCTTCTGTCCTAATCTCCACCCGCGGACCTACCTCAATGGAAAATTTGTAGTTGACGATATTGAGATTGGGAACATACTCCTTATTCACGATGCCAATTTGCGCCAACCATCGATTGTGTTTCTGGTAATGCTTGCGGACGCGATCCAGCGCTTCCGAGACTTTCTGCGCCGAAACTACATCGCCTGGATGCAGGTGCGCAATATCTTCGATTTGGCCCGCCGAATACAGGCCGCCACCCTGAATGCTAATCGCGCCGACGCGTGCGGGATCACCGGAATGGACATCAAAAAGTATTTCGACCTGCTGGGTCTGTGGATTCTCGTGCTGGGCAAAGGAAATCTTGGCATTGTAAAACTCGTTCTCTTCCAGAAGCCGCTTGATGTTCTCGACCGCGCGATTAATCTTTTCCGCGGTAAACGGCTCGCCCAGTTGCAGTTTTGAAGCGTTTACGATTTGTGACTCCGTAGGATGTCCCGGAGCGCCGTCGGCCCGCACCAGGCCAATAAAGTATTTAGGCGTATTAGGAAACGAGAGCGTCAGTTTCCCGTCGGCTGTTCGCTCACACTCGGCTTTAATATCAGTGAATCGCCCGGTCTGAAACAGGATGCGAATGCTCTCCTGAAGTTGTTCGCGGTCGAGCGGCTTCCCTTCCTTGACCGGAAGCATGTTGCGCAACATCTGTTGGTCGTTCTGATTTACCCCGGGAAAACTGATTTGCTCGACGGTTTCTCCGATGCAGCGAGCTTGCGGCTGGGCTACACTCTCTGAATTTTGAGTTTCGGTTTGAGCGCTCCCCGCTTTATCGGCCTGAAATCGTGCCCACACTTTTCCCGAGGAAAGCGCTGAGGCAATCGCCAGCACCGCGAACACACGGCTCCAAGCCAGATTCGGCAAAAACGCTCCTGCGTTGTTCTTTGGAAAGCTGAACGGCTCAATGCGCGCGGGTGTGCGGATCGCGCAACTCTCGTGCCATCGCCACTTATAATAAATCTCGCGCGCCGTAACTAGGATAGACGCGATGGTTCGCGAACGATCAGGGCGCATTGCGACGGTAAATCGAGACTCTTAAATGAAACCCGGAATAGAAGAAAGATACTCGCGGCAAATACTGTTTTCCGGCATCGGCGCCGAAGGGCAGCAACGACTTCAGGAATCCCGGGTGGCCATTGTCGGCTGCGGAGCTACCGGTTCCGCGCTGGCTTCCCTGCTCGCCAGGGCCGGCGTTGGCAGCTTACGGATCATCGATCGCGATTACGTCGAGCCCAGCAACCTGCAGCGGCAGGTGCTCTTCGACGAAGCCGATGCCGCCGACTCCGTCCCCAAAGCCATTGCCGCATGCCGAAAAATCGCACAATTTAACTCGCAAATCGTCGCCGAACCACATGTCAGTGACCTCACGCCCGAGAACGCAGACCAACTGCTTACCGGCGTTCAGTTGATTCTCGATGGCACGGACAATTTCGAAACCAGATATCTGATCAACGACTATGCGGTGAAGAATTCCCTGCTTTGGATTTACGTGGCAGCCGTGGGTAGCTACGCCACCACGATGAACGTAATCCCTGGCAAAACTGCTTGTCTGGCATGCCTTTTCCCTGATGCCCCTCAAGGAATGGTTGAGACCTGCGACACTGCCGGAATTTTGAATTCGGCGGTCAATCTGGCCGCCTCGGTCGCGGCGACTGAAGCCCTGAAATTCCTGACTGGTGCACGACAGCAACTTCGCAGAACCCTCCTCTCCCACGACTTGTGGTTGAACCAACGCTCAGAGATCGCGGCCGGCAATGCTCGCCCCGAATGTCGCACCTGCGGGATGCGGGATTTTGTACATTTGACCGGAGCCGGTCGCCCGCACATTACGCTTTGCGGACGCAATTCCGTCCAGATTCACGAGCATCACCGCCCAGTCAATCTCGATGATATGAGTAAGCGTCTTCAACCCCATGGCAGCGTGCGGCACACTAATTTCATGTTGAAATTCTCGAAAGAGCCGTACGAAATGATTCTGTTCCCTGATGGCCGGGCCATCATTAAAGGCACCACCGACACGGCGGTTGCGCGCAGCATGTATGCGCGCTATGTCGGAAACTGATCGCCAAAGCCATAGCTTCATCGCAACCCAGCTGCGGCTTTTGCGCAATGCTTTTCACTTCACCTCTCCGAAGGGTCGGCCGTAATCCGAAGGCTTCAGGTAATACTCGGAGAAACACGGGTAAATCTCTGACCACAAACCCCTAGCAACGCCAACTGGCATCTCACCTGCTAGAAAGTTTGTAGCTGTGCCCCAGGAGGTAGTATGCGTATTCTTATCGCTTTGTGTGCTGCTGCGTTCTTCTCATGTGCAGCCGTTAGCCAGGTGGTTCCGGCAAATGTCGGATACGACGGCTGCGGCGCCCCCTACATTCCGCGTTTAACCACACCCGAGGTTTCGCTTCAGACCGTCTCTGCCAACCCGGTTGGCGCCAGTAATGCCACGTACGGGCTGACTGCCGGCGCGACCAACGGAACACTTTCGAATGTGACTGGAAACCTTGGCGGAACTTACACGCAACCCGTCTGGTACGCCGGAGGCACCACGCCGCTGGTGTCGTCTCCTGCGGTTGAGCTTTCTGTGCCAGTAGTGCGCATGCACAACATGGAACGCATGGAGCGGGAACGCGACCACGAGCGCGCCGAAGGGCAAGGCCGGGCTTGGGTTTATTACGCCTCGACAGAAGAAACTGCGAGCGCCGTTGATGCGTCCACTGCCGCACGAAGCGGACGTCATGCCACGCGCACCATCACCAACCAGGATGTCGACCAGCAAAATTCGAAGAATGGCATGGTGAAGTACGACGGCAAGACCGAACAAATCAAGTAGCGCGGAACAGATCACAGAAAATGAAATGAGGGTGCCCCACTTCTCGCCGCTTTTGCGAGAAGTGGGCATACCTAAGTAAGTTGGATCAAATCTACCTCTGCACCAACCCCTGAAGCGCATTGAAAAAGTCTGGATACGAAATCACCGCCGCATCGGCTCCCTTGATTTCCGTGTCCCCATCGGCGCGCAGTGCCGCCACAGCAAATGCCATCGCAATCCGATGATCGCCGAAAGAATCAATCGAAGCGCCATGTAATTTCTGTCCACCGGGGATCCGCAAGCCGTCTTCGAGCTCTTCGACCTTGGCCCCCATCGCGCGAAGATTCGTCGCCACGCTGGCGATTCGGTCTGACTCTTTCACCCGCAATTCGCGCGCATCACGGATTTCGATTCCATCCGACGTGTACGGCGCAATTGCAGCCAGCACCGGAATCTCGTCAATCAGGGCGGCGGTATCTTCCCCAATCACACGCGCGCCTTTTAAACCCTCGCCTTGGACCTGCAACATTCCCACCAGCTCGCCGTGCTGCTCACGCAAGTCGGTCGGCGTGATTTTTAAACCCAGCCCAACCAGAAAATCGAGCAATCGCGTCCGCGTTGGGTTGAGCAGTAATCCGGAAATGCTGAGCTGTGATCCCGGAAACAATCCGGCAGCACAGAGAAAAAATGCCGCGCTCGAAAAATCACCGGGAACAGTAGCTTCGATGGCCTTCAGTTTTTCGCCGCCGGTAATGCTCACATCCTTCATGCGGCGTTCAAGGTGTGCGCCGAACGCTTCGAGAGCATGCTCGCCATGGTCGCGAGTTTGGATAGGCTCTACCACTCGGGTTGTCCCATCGGCGTACAGGCCTGCAAAGAGCAACGAAGTTTTCACTTGCGCGCTGGCCACCGGGACCCTGTAGTCAATCGACTTTAGACGTCCGCCGGTTATCCGCAGGGGAGGCCGGCCGTCTTTCGCAGAGGTGATTTTTGCGCCCATCATTCCGAGCGGCTTCATAATCCGTTCCATGGGCCGGCGCTTGAGCGAATCGTCACCGGTGAGCTCTGAAGTGAAATCCTGGCCGGCAAGAATTCCGCTCAGCATGCGCATTGTCGAGCCGGAATTCCCGCAATCGAGGACCCCTGTTGGGCTCTTCAACTTTGCGCCTTGACCGTAGATAGCGACAGCATCGCCGATTCGCTCCCATCTAACACCGAGAGACTTCAAGCACTCGAGAGTGCTGGCACAGTCAGCTCCGCTTGAAAAGTTTTCCAGTTTTGTAAGGCCGTCGGCAATGGCGCCCAACATCGCATATCGATGGGAGATGGACTTGTCTCCCGGGAGGCTCATGGATCCACCAAAGTTCTTGGCCGGGCGAATCACTACAGATTTGTTCTCAGGCATGGGTTCATTCAATATATCGAAAACTTTGCAGCCGGGTATGGTGCCGAACGGGCACAACTTTCGACGTACTCTTCGCTGTTGACAACGTGGTTTCGGTCACGGCAATACTGCCCAACCCGTACCTTCCGCGGATGCTAGCGTCCGATCCTCAGAACTCGGGAATACAGACACGATAAAAACAATCCACAAATCCATGCCCAGGGAGAGGTGTAGATCAGGGCTTCGTCAGCCGAAGGCAAATTGTAGACAACAGTTCGAGTCCGCCTACTCACCCGCGCATCCAATCCAGTAGAATTGGATTTAAATGGCAACACCTGAAGTGCCCGAAGTTTCCCAATCTGCTCCTGACGGCAAAAGCGAGAAGGCCCGGACGCCCAATCGTGCGGCTACTCTTTTCGCGGCATGGGTGCGCGACCTGATCATCTCGCTCGCCATTTCTGCGTTCATTATCGTGTTCCTGTACCAGCCGGTGAAGGTTGAGGGCACCAGCATGATGCCTTCGCTGGACGATCAGGAGCGGATATTCATCAACAAATTCGTTTATCGCATTGAGCCGATCCAGCATGGCGACATCATCGTATTCCGCTATCCCCGGGATCCTGCCAAGAGTTTTATAAAACGTGTAATCGGAGTTGCCGGAGACCACGTCCGTATTGACGATGGCCGCGTCTACCTCAACGGTAAAGAACTGGTTGAAGATTATGTTCCGCGGGCTTACGACGATAATCGGTCATATCCAGACGTGGTGGTTCCGCCAGACTCGTACTTCGTCTTGGGAGATCATCGTAGCTTATCGAATGACAGCCGCGACTTCGGGCCGGTGGACGCGTCTTACATTTACGGCAAAGCCGTGTTTGGCTATTGGCCGGTCGATAAGATGGGACGACTGCGGTAATTCGTCGCAGCGAGCGATTACTTTTCTTCCCAGGCTGCTACTCACACGATAGACTCTTGTCGACCATGCTCTGGCGTCGTACCTACGCCCTACTCTTTCTTTTAGCCGCATGCGTTGCCTCCGCAACGAACACGCCTGCTACTGTCGCTCCACACGCCTCCAGCCACATTCCGGCCCGAAAGGTAACTGTCGTCGGCGTCTCCAACTTTGGCGAAGTCAACCCTCATCTTTTTCGCGGGGGACAGCCGAAATTGGCAGGCTATGAGCATCTTCATCAGATGGGAATCGACCTGGTGGTTGATTTACGTCTTAGCGGCATAAACAACGAAAGGCAAGACGTAGAGAAAGCCGGGATGAAATTCGTTTCGCTGCGCTGGCACTGCATGTTTCCCCACGATGGCGTATTCGCGAAATTCCTGGAACTGCTGCGCGACAACCGCGGCAAGAAAATTTTTGTCCATTGCCGTTATGGCGACGACCGCACGGGCATGATGATTGCCGCCTATCGCATTGCAGATGAAGGTTGGACACCGGATGAAGCCCGCAAAGAGATGGAAAAGTTCGGCTTTCACCGTTTCGTTTGTCCCAGACTCGGCCCCTACGAAAAACACTTCCCCGAACATCTAAAAAGACGTTCTGCGTTCCAGGATTGG
>DATNAF010000253.1:0-3699 GCA_035572845.1 Terriglobales bacterium | reverse complement strand
GCAGACATAGCTGCAGTTAATGCGCACATCAGCGGAGTCCAGTAGGGCTTTTTGAACTGCAGCCGCTATTTCAGTTCACGTTAATGTCGCCCATGTCGTACCAGCCGTCGCTCTGGCGTCCGGCAATGGCGAGTCGAATTGCAGGCATGCGGGTGCGCGGATCGAGCAAGGCGACTCGCAGACGATATTTTCCCGGCTTGAGTTCCCAGGGAATGAACACGGTGTTCTCGTAGATGGAATCACCGGGCAGCCATTGTTTGATGTCAGTGTCCAGGGGCACAACCGTGTCCCCGATATTGAGCGCTAGAAGATAGTCGCGATACACGGGCGCGACTCCGGCGTTGAACCACCACATATTTACTTGCGCCATTGAACCGCGGTTGACACGCGCGGGATATCCCAGTTTCTTCAGAACGAATCGATAGCCGATCTGTTTCTGGAATTCATCGAAGGCGGGTTTCCACTCTGGAGGTATGGCGCTGGATTTGATGTTGATGGTCGAAACATGCCAGCGTAGCGCCTGATCGAGAATGGGCTTCAAAGAAAAGCCCCATTGCTTCCACGATTCCGGAACGCCGCAGCTTTCGAGGGCCACTGGCGCGGTTCGCCAAACATCCTGCAGGTGTCCACGTGCGAGCTGTTCCGGATAAAGGTCGAGCATGTGCGCGAAATTTTTGAACGGCCGTCCCATGTCGCCCCAACAATCCAAGCGCCAGCCGGCCCCGTGCTTGGTTCCGTAGACTAGCGCCTGTAATTGGTCGAAGTTCATCAGCAGGTGAGTGCGGGGGAATGCTTGAAAGTAAAGATCGATGAGCTGTTGCTGCACCGACCAGTCCGGCAGATACGGTCCCCAGCCTTCACCCCAGTATCCGACTGTCGAAATGTCAACGTGATTCAGATCGGGATGGCCATCGTAGCGCTTACCCATTTCGCTGATGATCGCGCTCCACGATTGGATGTAGAGAGGGTCGCTTGAATCGGGAGACCAGATTTCACCATCTTTGTCGGTCGGTTTATTTGCGCGGCGCGCGCCCGAATGGATGTACCAGTCAGGCATTGGATGCTTGTCGTCATAGGGCATCAAGCGGATCGCGAGGCGCTGGTTGTGGCGATGGGCTTCGGCTAATGCATTGTCGATGATCTCCCAGCGGTATTTGCCGGGTTGCGGCTCCAGTTGGGACCAGAACCAACGGAGATAGGCGACGCTGGAACCGAGAAAATCGACGGTGCCCGGCGGTGCGTCCTCGATGGGATTCTCGGGCCCGACCTCGGACCATTTCACTCCTTGATTTAACGCTTGCCCGGAAAAGCGATTGAAGGTTTCGATGCCCATCCCAGGGTTTACCAGGATATCGTCGATTTCGGTTGGCCGGATCACGATGGTCTGGTCGTTTTGTGCGGCCGCTAGTGAGCAAAACAGAATGACAATGAAAGCGAATTTGCGCTTAATCATGGGAGTTTATCTTCTCACGCACGAAGACTGGTCAGCGCAGATTCTTCGCAGGGCATTAAATATGCGGCGGTTATTTCTTGATCGTGACCAGGTCTGCGATCTTGTCATACTCAGACTTCGGGATGATTCGCCGGGTCAACAGCTCAGTGGTTTTATCGTAGGGACGATTGGCCATTATGCGGTCTGCCTGCGCCGAAGTTACGCCTGGAAGGCTGAGCAGTTGCTCCTTATTGGCAGCATTCAAATCGAGCGGCTTGTCGCGGCTCCATCCTTCGCGTATGCCGGCGGCCACAGCCTTGGCGTCTCGCTTCACTTCCTCGGTTGCCCGAGCAGTCTTCTCTTTAAGCGCCTGCGGGTTTTGGTGTGAAGTGCAGCCTGCAAACGCGAGCAGCAGCATAATTGAGAGAACGCAGCGATATCTTGTGCCTTCCATTTTGATTGCCCCTTTGGATGCCGCACGCATTGCGAGTAGTTGTTCATTCATGGCCGTCCGGAATGAGTAAGCGCCATCAACGGCAGGGCGGCGAGCGCTGCGACGGTTATGAGAACCAGCACGATCACGCCGATGACATCGTCAAACTTGCTGTTAGCGTGCTTTCCCATGATGTTTGTGTCAGATGCGGTCCGCAGAATCGGATAGTAAGTGAATGGCATCACCACCATGCCAAAAACAATGGATATATTCACCAATTGAAGTGGGCGTATTCCGGTCAATGCAATGACCATCGCCAAAACGAACATCGCAAGCCATGTAGCGGTGAACACGGGCACAGACTTGGCCGGCAGATTCTTACCCCACTTAAGATTGAAGAACTGGCAAACGTTGTACCCGCCGGAGAGAGCAGTTTCGACCGCTGCGCCCGCAAGGCAGGCAAGACAGCCAGCGACAGCTACAGTCAATCCTTTTTGCGCAAACGGAAATGCGCCCGAGAGAACGGCAGTACTGAGTATCTGAGGAAAAATACCGCGAGGCAGAAATAGGACCGCACCAAGAACCAACAGCGCGACGGTAAGCAGAGACCCCAGCAACGAGCCGAGCGCTGCGACCATGAAGTTCTCGCCCAGGTCCCTGGGCGTCCAGTCTTCTTCTATGGCGCCTGAAGAATAGAAGTGCACCTCGTATGCCATCAGCATGGCGCTGAAGATGCCGATCGCAAAATACCAGTAGAGAAGGGTATGCTTCGCGTCTGCTTGCGAGAGTTTCGGAACAAGTCCGCCGACAACATGGTCCCAATTGGGATGAAGCTTTAACGCGGCCACGGCAAAGACGATCATCATTAAGCCAGAGAAACCAAACGTCCTCTCGATCCATTGAAAACGGAAAAGAAAGACGATCGTGCCTAGAGCGAGCGTTGTCGCGACGAGCAGAGGTTTTTCCGGCCATCCAGTGAGCAGATGAAGAAGAATCGCAACGCCTCCAATTTCCGCAGCGCACGTGATCAGGTTCAGGAGGTTGGAGGCAACCAATGCGGCAAGACCCAGCTTTTTCCCCAAGCATGTATGTACAACTGCAAATACCGGCTCCTTGGCAACGACGGAAACCCTCCCGCACATTTCCATGTAGATGATGATGGCTGCCGTACCCAGAGCGATGGCCCACATGAGCCGGTATCCGAACAGTGCGCCCGCCTGGGTGGTGAACACAATCTGGCCCAGATCAACGAACCCTCCGAGCGCCGTCATGATTCCAAGGGTGAGACCCAGGAGTTTTTTCATAGGGACGAGTTCGCCTTATCAAGGGCCCGCTGGATTCTTTCAACGTGCTGCTTCGCGGTCGTTAGTGCGGTTTCGTCGCCAAGCTGGTGGATATTGTGCAACTCTGCGCTTAAAGCATCGAACTGCGTTTTCAGGATTTGTAGAACATGCTCGTCCCCCTGCGCAGGCGATGATTTCTGGAGTTCTTGCCTGGATTGATCGATTTCTTGGGCGAGATATTCAATGTGGGCTTGCGCGTAATGTTCCGTCGCACGATGCTGGCACACGTAATCGAGGAACAGCGATGTTTCCGCGGCCAGCGATTTTGCAGAAGTTATATCGGAGCGCAGGTCATCTCTGGTCAGGGTCTTGTGGCTAGAGCACGCGCATAAGACAAGGACCGACCCAAACGCAAAGGCGCCGATGGCCTTTAGCATGACTCAGAGATGCAGGAATGTACTCTGGTGTTTGCCGGGGACCGCGCAGTCGCACCACTAACTACTTAGGCGGCTGCTTCTCGGGTGCTTGTTCTCCCTGGAACGTGACCTTCG
>DATNAF010000252.1:0-7130 GCA_035572845.1 Terriglobales bacterium | reverse complement strand
AAACCCCACGATGGTTTTGCGTGCGGCGATGCTCACATCGCTTGTCGAGCATCGTCAACCTGCAAACGAGAAAGGAATAGCGTTGCGCAATGAAAAACGAAGCCCAACCGCGGGGAACCCCGCAGAATCACGGTACTCCGCAGCAATAATGTCGCTTCTTGGCTAGGACGGTGACACTCAGCGTGCTATTCGGGGTTTCGTAATGCGGAACGAGAAGGATTTGAAATCGGAAGAAAATGACGAGTGCAGCTTCGTTCTATGCCGAGCGGGCCTGTCCTGCCGACATGCATTTCGCGCCGCCTTGCATCAGGCTGTCATTCGGATAGTAGTGTTCAACTGTGGTGGGCGTTACCAGCTTGTGCTCAACGAACACCGCGGGAGGAACCGGCCTCTTGTTCAAAATATCGAGACTCACTTTGATGAGATCTGGCCCATAACGCTCAGGAAAGAATGCCACCGATCCCACCAGGCGCGTGTTCGCTTCGCGCAACTCTGCGCGTCCTTCAGGCGACGCATTCTGCCCAATAACGGCGCAGGTATCCGCACGGCCGGCTTCTTCAAAGGCACGCAAAGCTCCGATAGCGCTTACGTCGTTAATGGCGCCGACCACCAGCCGGCGCGAACGCGATCCACGAATGTATTTGCGCACCACTTCAAAGCTGGCTCCCAACTCTCCGTCGCCGTTGAGATGAGTAACGCGAGCGTTTTTGGCGGTCGGCAATACAAGATTGATGCCGACCAGCATCCCCGTGAGTCTCATCTGGGGCAAGTTCCCGGCGCGGGGTAATTCCAACAGGATTATTTCGTCCAATTCGGAATGCCAATGTTCCTTTACCCATCGGCCAAGGTAACGGCCGCCTATGAGTCCGGCTTCATAATTGTTTGCCCCGTAATAGGTCGCACCGGGATGCGGAATATCAATGGCGATCATCGGGATGCCTGCTTCGCGATATTTCGCGGCGACGATTGGGGCTACGGTTTCATCAGTCTGGAACTCGATCGCAAGATCGACCTTCTCGCGAACCAGCAGGTCCGCATTGCGCTGGGCGATCTTGGCGTTGTAACGATTGTCGAGCGAGATGAGTTCAATACCTTCGGCTTGGGCCGCCCGCTCCAGGCTACTCGTGACTTCGCGCGAAAATTGATAATCGGTGCCCTGGGCAGCGTAGCCCAAACGGCACAGCCGCTGCTTTAGTGGGCGAAAGCTCGACTGATACAGATTGGCGCCGAGCTTTTCAATCATCCCGCACTTTTCCAATGTATAAAGGAGTCGGAATGCCATGGTTTTTGGCAATCCACTGCGCGCGACAATTTCACGTAATGGCAGGGCTTCTCCGGCAGAGCGAAAGGCGGAGAGAATCTTTGAGCTATGGATTACTGACTTGACCAGATATGGATCGCGGCCTTGAGGAGCGGAGTTCATGAGAGCGGAGCTAATATATCAGAATCCATTCTGCAAGACGAAACTACCAATTACTCGCGCAGTCGTTTACATTGGGTTCAACTGGTGCCGCAGAGTGATGTTTGTTGAGTTTAGCTGCTAACTCGCTGTCCCAGGATCTGATCCGCGTATTCTGCAATGCGAAATATGGATTCTGGCATAGAAAGGGCGTGACCGCCATCCGTGGTGGTGTGTAGTCTCCCTGCGAAAGGTTGAATGGGCATGAAGGCACGCGATTCCGGTACAGTTTTTCGATCATTGGAGGAATTTCGGATCGAAATTCCGTCCTGGGGGTTTGCTAACACAGGGACTCGGTTCGGCAAGTTCTTGCAACCTGCGGCTGCGGCGACGACTGAAGAAAAATTCAGCGATGCGGGACAAGTGCATCGTGTGACCGGAGTCTGCCCCACAATTGCTTTGCATGTGCTTTGGGATTGCCCGGAGGGAGTCAGGTCAGCTAAAACCATTGCCGATTTGGCGACACGCTATGGTGTGCAGGCTGGGTCAATTAATCCCAATCTGTTTCAGGACCAGATTTATAAACACGGTTCGTTTGGAAATCCCGACCCGGAAATTCGGAAGCACGCGCTTCAGCACACGATTGACAGCATTGAGATAGCCCATAAGCTCAACAGCCGTGACATATCCATGTGGTTTGCCGACGGCTCGAGTTATCCAGGCACAGCAAATATCCGCCAGCGCAAGAAGTGGTTCGAAGAGGCACTTAAAGAAACTCACAATCGTCTCTACCCGGAACAGCGGCTGCTTGTAGAGTACAAACCTTTCGAGCCGGCGTTCTATCACACCGATATCGCCGACTGGGGAATGTCCATGCATCTATCGAAGCTTGCCGGGCCGCAGGCGAAAGTTCTGGTTGATACCGGTCATCATTATCAGTCGCAGAACATCGAACAGATTGTTGCCTGGCTGCTCTCAGAAAACATGCTCGGGGGATTTCACTTCAACGATCGCCGTTATGCCGATGACGACCTCACCTTGGGTTCCATCGATCCTTACCAGGTGTTCCGAATCTTTCACGAGATCCTTCTATATGAGTGGGAAACAGGCGCCAAAGCTGACATCGCTTACATGATTGACCAAAGCCACAACCTCAAAGGAAAGATTGAGGAAACCATCCAGACAGTTACGATGGCGCAACAATTGTTTGCAAAGGCCGCATTAGTCGACCACGCCGCTTTGACAGATGCGCAGATGAAGTGCGATCTCATTCGTGCCGAATCTTTATTGCAGGACGCATTCAATAGCGATGTTCGCCCGGAGATCCAGGAGTGGCGTGATTCGAAAGGCCTGCCGCAAGATCCACTGAAAGCGTTTCAGGAAAGCGGATATCTCGAACGCATCACGAAAGAGCGTGCCGAAAGAAATTCTCGCAGCGTTACCTCTTATGCCTGATGCTCTCAAGCCATATCTCGCCTTCGACTTCGGCGCTGAGAGTGGACGGGCGGTCCTCGCGCACTTGCACTCGGGTGTGATCACTACGAAAGAGGTGTATCGCTTCGCCAATGAACCTGTCGAATATTCGGGTTCGCTCCACTGGGATGTCCCCAAGTTGTGGCTTGAAATCCGCAAAACTTTGTCGCAACTGGAGCAAATTAAGTTGAGTGGTATTGGTGTGGACGCGTGGGGTGTGGACTACGCGTTGATTGGGGAAGACGGCGAATTATTGCAGAACCCCTACCACTATCGCGACAAGCGCACCGACGGCGTGATGGATTTGGTGTTCGCAAAAATTTCGCGCGAAGAGATCTACCGCGAAACAGGAATCCAGTTCATGCCCATCAATACGCTCTATCAACTATTTGCGGCCAAGCGCGATGCTCCTGAGCTATTACATGCAGCACGAACGCTGCTGATGATTCCCGATCTGTTTCATTACTGGCTTACCGGCAACGCCGTCTGTGAATTCACTAATGCAACCACAACTCAGATGGTGAATGCCGAGAAGCGCGCCTGGTCGCGGTGTCTGATGGAAAAGCTCGATTTGCCGGTAGATCTTCCGGCTCAGATTGTAGAGCCTGGAACACAGGTGGGAAATTTGTCAGCGAAAATAACAGCATCCGCCACGCTGCGTGGCACTCCGGTAATTGCTCCGGCTACGCATGACACCGGGTCAGCAGTTGCGGCTGTGCTGGCCCGCGACGGCACTGCATTCATCAGCTCCGGAACGTGGTCTTTGCTTGGAACGGAAATTGATGCGCCACTCATTACGCCAGAGGCGCTCCGCTTGAATTTCACAAATGAAGGTGGCGTCTGCGGCACAACCCGGTTCCTGAAAAATGTAATGGGCCTGTGGATGCTGCAGTGCTGCCGGTCATCATGGACCGCGCGGGGACAAGATTATGACTATCGAGAGCTAATGGAACTGGCATCGCGCGAACCTGAATTCGGCCAATTAGTTGATCCCGACGATGATTCATTTCTGCATCCCCCAGACATGCCACGCGCCATCGATGATTTTTGTAACAGGACACAACAGTCAGTTCCGAAAACGCCCGGCGCGTACGCCAGAACTGTCCTTGAGAGTCTTGCCTTCAAATATCGTCAAGTAGTGGGCGACCTGGAACGGCTTACGCGCAAGCCAATTCAACAGATCCGCATCATCGGCGGGGGTTCAAAGAACCGGCTTCTGAATCAATTCGCCGCCGATGCGACTGGGCGACGAGTATTAGCAGGACCGGCAGAAGCCACTGCTCTGGGTAACGTGGCGATGCAGATTTTAGCTACAGGAGCAGCGAGTTCTCTGGGCGAAGTCCGCGCTATAGTCGATCGATCTTTCCCAACCGAAATTTTCGAGCCGCGAGACACTGATAAATGGGAGCGTCACGCCGCACGCTTCCAGCACTACACTGAGACAGTTTATGCCTGAAATTCAGGAGATGCTTCACCTCAAAGATTTATGGGACGAACAGAAGGCACGCAGCCTGGGATCAGACCAGTTGGCCTTGCTGCGCTATCGCTCGAATTTGCTGGGTGCCGATCTGCGCATCACGAACTTTGGCGGCGGGAACACCAGTTCAAAGTTCGAACTTCCTGATCCGTTTACCGGCAATCCGGTGCGGGTGCTGGCAGTAAAAGGCAGTGGCGGGGACATCGGATCCATCACTGAGTCAGGTTTCGCAATTCTGTATCTCGACCGTATCGAGCAATTGAAAAAAATTTATCGCGGTGAGAAATTTGAAGACGAGATGGTCCGCTACTATCCGCTCTCGGCATTTGGTGAAAGCCGGGTGGCGGCGTCCATCGATACTGCATTGCACGCATTCCTCCCCTTCGACCATGTAGACCACCTTCATCCCGATTGGGCAATCGCACTTGCGGCCAGTGCGAATGGCAAACACAAGCTCGAAGAATTCAATCGGCAGTTCGGAAGGAAGATCGCATGGCTTCCATGGCAGCGGCCCGGATTTGAACTCGCTCTTATGTTGGAACGCGCGGTAAACGAAAATCCAGGCGCCGAAGGGCTGGTTCTCGGCGGTCACGGCCTGTTCACCTGGGGAAATACACAACGCGAGTGTTATCTCAACAGCATTCGCACCATCGATGAGATGGGAGAGTTCATCTCCGAGCATCAGAAAAAGAAGGGTTCACTATTCGGTGGAACGGCCGTTTCTGGATCAGTGAATCGCAATCAGACCGCGGTCGATATCCTCCCCGCACTTCGAGGTGCTGTCTCGTCGAACCGTCGTGTCATCGCACACTTTGCAGACCACGAAGACGCTCTGTCATTTGCCAATTCGAAATGGGCACAGGAGTTAAGCGTGCTCGGCACCAGTTGCCCTGATCACTTTCTGCGGACCCGTGTTTGCCCCATGTTCATCCCCTGGGATCCCGCGAAAGAAGATGCAAGTGTCTTAAAGTCGCGCATTCAGGAGCAGGTCATCCAATATCGTGCGGATTACAAAAAATATTACGATGCCAATGCGGTTGCGGACTCTCCCAAGCTACGCGATACCAATCCTTCGGTCGTGATTGTGCCTGGCCTGGGGCTTTTCGGGTTCGGAAAAAATAAAAAGGAAGCGCGCATCACAACCGAGTTCTTCATCAACGCGATTCATGTTATGGCAGGGGCGAACGCCCTTGAAGATGGGAGCGCGCCCGGTCCTTTGCCGCAGGCGAAGACTCGCGAGCAATCGAAAGAGTTCACGCAGTTCCACAATTATGTGGCGCTACCGCGCTCGGAAGCGTTTCGCATTGAGTATTGGGCGCTTGAAGAAGCCAAACTGCAACGTATGCCTCCCGAAGCTGAGTTCAGCCGCAAGATTGTGTTAGTGATTGGCGGAGCTAGCGGAATCGGCCGCGAAGTCGCACTGTTGCTGGCGCGAAAGGGCGCACACATCGTAATTGCAGATTTCGACGAACCAGGCGCGCAAAAAGTCAGCGCTGAGGCGGGTGGCCTTTCATCCCGAGATCAGGTTGCATCTACAAAGGTCAACCTGGGATCGGCTCAGAGTCTGAGTGAAGCAATTAAGTTCACCGTCGCTCAATTCGGCGGAATAGACGGAATCGTCAACACCGCTGCCATTTATCCGGTGCCGGGCGAAGATGGCGAACTCACTGAGTCGCAATGGGCGAATACATTCTCGGTCAATCTCACCGGGAATTACCTCCTGGCGCGCGAAAGCGATTGGGTATTCAAAGATCAGAATTTGCCCTCTTCTATAGTCCTAACCAGTTCAGCAAACGCCGCTGTCCCGAAGAAGGGAAGCGAGGCGTATGACACCAGCAAAGCTGCGTTGAACCACCTTGTGCGCGAGTTGGCTATCAAGCTGGGACCTCAGGTGCGGGTGAATGGTATTGCGCCCGCTACTGTTGTGGCGGGATCGACGATGTTCCCGCGCGATCGAGTAATTCAATCCCTCGAAAAATACAAAATTAACTTTTCAGAAAAAGACAGTACTGAAGAACTTCGTAACAAGCTGGCTGATTTCTACGCGCAACGCACATTGACCAAGCGGCCCATCCTGCCGCAAGATTGCGCAAATGCAATCGTCTGGTTACTCAGCGGGCAAAGCGCAAAGACGACCGGCCACATCATTCCAGTAGACGGGGGATTGCCCGACGCCTTTCTCCGCTGAAAAGAATATGAAGCGAATTTGTTTTTTACTGCAGGTCAAACCCGATTGCTTAGACGAGTACAAACGCCGCCATCGCACGGTATGGCCTGAGATGCTGAATGCCTTGCGTGAGACCGGCTGGAAAAATTATTCATTATTCTTGCGCAATGACGGACTGCTGGTTGGATATCTTGAAACCGAAGACTTTGAGCGTGCCCGCGCCGGTATGGCCTCGCGAGAAGTCAACGAACGCTGGCAGCGGGAGATGAAGGATTTCTTCGTTCAACCCGCAGGCCTGTTGCCCGATCGCGCAATGGCGCCGCTTGAAGAGATATTTCATTTGGACTAGAGGCACCTGAATTAGAGAATGAGGCGTACATGGCGGCAAATCCAGTAGTCGGCGTTGTGTACCACTGGCTTGGAGGCTTGGCCTCGGGCAGCTTTTACGTCCCTTACCGTGGCGTGAAGCGCTGGTCATGGGAGACCTTCTGGCTTGCTGGGGGCTTCTTCAGTTGGATCATCGCGCCGTGGATCCTCGCTTTTTTAATGACGAAAGATTTGCTCCCGGTTTTGCATGAAGCCCCGGCGGCTGCGTTGTTTTGGTCCTTCTTTTT
>DATNAF010000251.1:0-10554 GCA_035572845.1 Terriglobales bacterium | reverse complement strand
AGAGAGGACATCGAATGGCTGATGGATGGCAGTCTCGCCGACATGGTGTTCACCGATCCGCCCTATGGGGTCGATTATGAGAGCCGCGGCCGTAAGATCGCCAACGACAACCTCGGCACCGAGTTTGCCAGCTTCCTGTGTGACGCCTGTGAGAACACGCTGGCCGTCACGAAGGGTGCGGTTTATGTCTGTATGTCCAGCTCGGCCCTGGACACGCTGAAAGTCGCCTTCGAACAAGCTGGCGGACACTGGTCCACGTTTGTAATCTGGGCCGGACCTTCCCGAACAGATCGTGCTGCCCGGCTCGATCACGGCTGATTTTATTGTCTGCCGGGCGCTACTGCGGCGCAGGCGCACCTATGAACAAGCAGTCGGAAAATTCGAGCCGTATGCCGAATTGCGCGAAGAATACCTGCCTGCCCGCAAAGGGTTGCGCGAGCTGATCCAAATAGATTCAGGCGCGCCAGTTCCCCGGTTCATTCTTGTGAATAATCGGCTCGAAGGAAACGCTCCCTCCACGATCGAGGCGATTCTGTTTTGCGATTGATGTTCGAATCTTCTTCGTAGAATTGGCTGCGCTCCCCCAGAGTTCAAGCGGCCTGAGATCGCTTTGCCATCCTTGTGGTACGTGTGCTCTTCGAGGGTGGCTGTGCGCGGGCCGTTTGGCGAGGATGGGCCATGACAGTCCAAACAGAGCTGATCGGCGGGCTTCCGGAGTTGCGCGTAATTTCCCGTGCCATGTACATCATGGCAGTCGAAACACGTTACGCCACGCGTATACATCACGCTTTGAACGAAGTCGTTACCCTGCATCCGGTTCTTGTGTGCAGTGCCGTCGGGGAAATATAAGAAGTTGGTCGGCGCACCGAGTGTGCGTTCCTCCAGCTTCCAATGGTCCTGCAGTTTCATCCCCACGTTGTAGCCGACGGGCCAATCGTAATATTTGCCCTCGATGGGATTCGAGAGCGGCTGCCCCTGAGAATGGCACTGGATGCAAGAATCGCTGGCGGCAACGTAATCCATGTGAGCGGGATTTTGAATGTTCCCTCGCGCTGTCACGCCTTGCGATGTCCGTCCGGCAGATGAAGCAATTTACAGCCGATGCCTCTCATGAACTTCGTGCCCCGGTTTCCCTCATACGGACCACGGCGGAGGTGGCAGTGCAAAGGCGCGACAGGCAGGCCAGCGAATATTTGCAAGCCCTCGACGAGATTCTCGAAGAATCCGAGCGAACGTCGCAGGTCGTTGATAGTCTCATGCTGCTGGCCAGAGCGGACTCCGGAAAGGAGGCGGTCGAGCTGAGCGCCGCAGACATGGGTGCCATCGTCCGAAGCGCCGCCGAGCAAGGCGAGAAACTCTCAAAGATCCGCGGCCTTCAATTCATCGCGTCGGTACCACGCGAGCCAATCTGGGTTAAAGCCGACGCCGAAGCCCTACGACGCGCCTTGCTGATCTTGATAGACAACGCCGCGAAATACAGCCCCTCTGGGGGACGGGTAGCTATTTCACTCGAAGCGCTCGACGGCTATGCGCGCGCATCAGTATCCGACACCGGATTCGGCATCGCCAAGGACGATGTAGCCCATGTTTTTGACAGGTTTTGGCGGGCCGATAAAGCGCGCTCCCGCGACCACGGCGGAGCGGGTTTGGGGTTGTCGATCGCCAAGTGGATTATTGAAACCCATCGCGGCGTGATAGGTGTAGATAGCGAGCTTGGAAAAGGTTCGACCTTCTGGGGTCCGCGTTCCCCTGGAACCTGTCCAGAATCCTTCTGGAACCTAATCGCGCCGTTCAGTAAATGCTATTCGGCCAAGACAGCCTTTCATATCTAGTAAGTGACGTTCCAGATAATCTGAAATCTCGTATTCAGGAAGTCGTCGTTGAACGACGGGCGGTTCTTAAGTTGATAGGCCACGCCGACCCTGGAATGATCGTTGAGAGTGCGGAAATAACCAAAATTGAAAGCGCGAATGTTCAGCCCAGAGACCAGATCGCGGTTGAACTGGTCGTACCTGGAGTAAATCTGATCTTTTCCAGTCAGCTCAAACCCGGAAAAGACCGAACCACCTGCTGCGTGAGCCCCTGGACGGAATGCTGGTGCGAATTGAGGCGTGAGGGCCAGCAGTGTCGAAGGCATGTCACCGCCCGCGAATTCGGCACGAACGCCCACGCGCTTCCAGGCCCACTGCAAATCCGCTCCATATATATTTTCGTGACTGCTCCCCACGATCCCGGGCGGCAGCAATTGATGCCCTATCTGGACTGACGCTCCTACCGCCAGTGAGAGACTTTCAAACATCTTTCGGACTCGCACGTCGTAATTCACTTGACGGTTGTTGTCTGAGAAGAAGCGGTTGCCGTTAAATGCCCCGACAAATACCTGGGTGTCTTTCCAGTTCGTACCCAGCGAATCCATTTTGGCCGAAACCATAAACCCGCGATCCCTCTCACCCGGAAAGAAGTATTCCGCAAAGATACCTCGCTCGGGAGACTCGCGCACAGTACTGGATTGTTGGATATCGAAGCCAAAGGGCTTAACGAACTGCCCGACGCGCATGGTTACGGAGTCCGTCGGATAATATTCTACGAACGCGTCATTAACGAGTTCCTCGGGAGTTCCGGATGTGGCGGGTTCGTATTGGATCTCGAATCCCATTCCAATTTTGTCCGAGAGTGCTCCCGACCAACGCGATTCCATGCGCGCTAACTCGAAGTTTGTAGGCGCCGTCGAGACGTCCGTGCCGCGCAGCGGCAACGCCGAATAGCGGGTCTGGACAAACAGCTCCGGACGAGCGGTCAGGCGCTTCGAACGCTCATCACCACCTAAATCCGGAACCAGAATTTGGTTTTTAAATTCCTCCCGGTCTGAGCCGCTCGATTTCTGCTGCGTATTCAGTGCAGTCGCCGCCTGCGGCGTACTTTCGGTCTTTCGCAGGCTTTCGAGTTCATCTGAGAGCGAATCAATCGTCTTCTGGAGAGCGGAGGCGGTTTGGCGGGCTTCCGTCAGTTGCTTGGCCAAATCATCTATCCTCTTGTCCCGATCCTGCGCGTGGACGACGTCGGCGAACACTCCGAAAACGATGACGGAAAACAATGCACGTTTCATAAGCTCCTCCCGCCTGCCTATTCCTTAGCCCTTGAGTTTCTTCTCCGTTTCTGATGTTCTTCTGAGCCTGATCCTCACACGATCATCAGATTCGGAACGCAATATGAGAGTGTTGGGAATCGGGCCGGGCGTCTCCGGGCGTTCGCCGCACCACCCCGTTCCACCCATTCATGCGGCGAACCGGAGTTACGGCGTTATTTGAAAAGGTTGAACAAGTGAGCTTAAACCAATGAAGAAACTGACAACTTCCATTTTCATCGTTGCAGCCCTTCTGACGGGAACGGCGGCGTTAGCGCAGACTATGCCCACCGATTACGCAGACGTTCTCAATACGCTGGGCAAGCAAGGGGATTTCAAAGACAACGTACTGAAGGTCAACATTCCGAGAAACGATGTAAAGGTCACCATCGACGGGATTGCGACACCGACGCCCTTTGGGTTCGGCGGCTGGCTCGCCATGTCCAAAGGCGATGCCGGAAACGATGTGATGATGGGCGACCTCGTGTTGCTAGAAGACGAAGTGAATCCGGTCATGTCCGCTCTTCTGGAGAATGGGCTCGAAGTCACTGCTCTACACAATCACTTCTTCTTCGACAGCCCGCGCATGTTCTTCATGCACGTTCATGGTCACGGTAAGGCCGCCGACCTGGCAAAGCGCGCGAAGCCAGCCGTGAATCTCATTGGGAAGGCAGGACCGCAGCACCAGTACACCGTCTCCGGCGGAAACGCACGCGTCTCCGGAGGCCAGATCGACGCCGCGAAGATTTCGAGCATTATCGGTCACGCGGGTGAGCAAAACGGTCAGGTCTACAAAATAACCGTCGGACGGGATGACCTCCACCTGAAGGAAATGGGAGCGGCCATTAACTCCAGAATGGGGCTGAACACCTGGGCGGCATTTTACGGGACAGATGCGAATGCGGAAGTCGCCGGTGACGTTGCCATGCTCAGCAATGAGGTGACGCCAGTTCTCAAAGCATTGCGCGCCAACGGTCTGGAGGTTGTGGCGATACACAACCATATGATCGGAACGGAGCCAGGGATCTATTTCCTGCACTATTGGGGCACGGGGCCGGCAGACAAACTGGCCGCAGGCTTCAAGAGCGCTTTGGACATGCTGGGACATAGCTCGGCTCACTGATCGCCATCGAACAGGGTGCCGGTTCGGCCATAGGGCGCTGGGCATTGCATCTTCATTCGATATGGAAGAGGAAACATGAGATTGCAGATACGCTCGTTCACGCTCCTTGGAATACTGACCTGTATCGCAGCCGCCTCTGCCTCTGAGCCCGCGCCGCTCACGTTCATCGCCGATGTTCCGCTCTCCGGTTCAGCGGTTCGCTTCGATTATCAAAGCCTCGATGTCGCGAACAGCCGGTTATACCTCGCGCATATGAATGCCGACCAGCTGGTGTCTTCGACACGAAGAATCGCTCTGTCATCGCGACCTTGCCCGGATTTCGGGATCAATAACAGCAGATTTGCCTCACCTCGATAGACTGCGATGCCCATACTGTGGCTGGGGTAATCATAGACGGCTCATTAAACATGGTCCAGAGGAACGCGAATCCAGAACCTGGAGCCCTCTCCTAGCTTGGTTTCCACGCCGATCGAGCCGTTGTGCATTTCGACAATCCACTTCGCAATGGACAGACCCAACCCGGCTCCGCCTTGCTCACGAGAGCGCGCCTTGTCGGCCCGCCAAAAGCGGTCAAAGACGTGGCCGACATCTTCTTCGGCGATCCCGATGCCGGTGTCGGATACCGACGCGAACGCAAAACCATCGCGTGCCTCCAGGGCCACAGTTACCGTGCCGGCGAGGGGTGTATATTTTGCGGCGTTGTCGATCAGAATGAGGAAGGCCCGCCGCAGAGCGCCCGCGTCAGCTTGAATCCAGATCGGATCATTTGGCACATGGGCGGCGAACTGAAGCCCGCGAAGTTTCGATAGTTTCTCGCCTTGTTCAGCGGCGCCGCGAACAATAGCACACATATCCGCTGCACTAAACTCTGCGGCTACTTTTCCAGAGTCGGCTCTGGCAAGCAACATCAGGCTGTCAACGACCTGTGATGTTCGCTCGGATTCTTCCAGGATTTCATCAAGCGCCTCCAAATATTCACTCGCGGGCCGGTCTCGTTTTTGGACTGCCACTTCGGCGGTGGTCCTTATGAGTGATACGGGTGCCCGGAGCTCGTGTGAGGCATCTGCCGTAAATTGCTTCATCTGCCGAACAGACATCGCGAGACGCGATAGCATCGCGTTGAGGGTTTCTGAAAGCCTTTGCAGTTGATCGCCGGTCTCCGGCACATTTAGCCTGTCATCCAGATTTTCGATGCTGATGCGCTGTGCGGCCTGCGAAATGCCGTCGACCGGCGCTAAGGCACGACTGCTGAGCCAATATCCTCCGACGCTCGCCAGGATCAGCAGGAGCGGCGCTGCCAGTAGAAGCATCAATCGAAATCGCTCCAATGCTTCGTAGGCTTCATTCATTAATGAGGCGACTTGAACGGTGTAGGCCTGTCCGTTGACTACGATCCGTTGGGAATAGAAACGTAGCCAATGTTGCTCGACGCGGAGGTCCTGGAATTGAGGACTAGGGAGTGATGCCGGAAGAGCAATCGCGACATTCGCATTTTCCAGCGGAACCGACCGGTAAAGCCACTGGCCCTGGTTGTCGCAAACCTGAAAAAGATCACCACCCGGACCCAGAACCGAATGCTCACGAAATTCGTCACGGATCTCCAGGATCGATAGGGCCGAGATCTGGTTCTCCATGAATTGGGAGACACCGCGCACCCTGTCGCGCAATTCATCGTCGATTGCGTGGAACACGCTGGCCCGCATCCCGAACCAGGCCGTTACGCCGAATACCGCGAGAGCGCATGTAAACACGGCGAAGTACCATGCAGACAGGCGAAACCCGATGGACGGTCCTCTCACGCAGTGTCCTCTTCGCGTACAGCGTATCCAACACCGCGAATCGTCTGGATTAGTTTTTTGCTTCCTGCGGGTTCTATTTTCGAGCGCAGTTGGCCGACGTACACGTCGAGCGTATTGCTCTCTACTTCCCGCTCGCTCCCCCAGACAGCTTCGATGAGCCGGGCTCGCGTCATCACTCGTCCCAAGTTGCGCAGAAGGGTTTCAAGAAGAAGGAATTCCGTGCGCGTGAGAGTGACTGGGGAGCCCGCGCGCGTGACAACATGCTGGGCCGGGTCGAGCATGAGGTTGTCAATCTGGAGCTGTACTCGCGGTTCGACTTCCTTGCGTCGTGCGAGCGCGCGAAGTCTTGCCAGAAGCACCTTCAGGGCGAAGGGTTTTGTCAGGTAGTCGTCCGCCCCGACGTCCAGTCCTGTGACGATGTCCTCAGCCGAATCCCTTGCGGTGAGCATCAGAATGGGGCTCTTGCTTCCCATGTTCCGAAGCTTTTTCACGACCCCGAATCCATCCAGCCACGGAAGCATCACGTCCAAAACGAGCACGTCGAAACGGCCCTGCCGCGCGGCCTCCAGGCCTTCAATCCCGTCGAAAGCGAGGCTTACGGTGTGCCCGTTCTCGTCGAGCCCTTTCTTCAATTGACGAGCAAGGCGCTGGTCGTCTTCGACAATGAGAATCTGCATCGTCTATCTCAGAATAGTATGAGAGCGGAAGTCTGATGGTCGTCCGAGGGGCGGCCTCACCCAATCATCAGAATGGCATCACAGGATAGGACTTAGCGATGGGTGCGCAGGCGTATTTGCTCTTGGGGTTTCTGATCTGCTCGGTTGCCTCAGCCGAGACGATCCGCTTCGACGGAGGCAAGCCGGGAACTCTGCCTTCGGATTGGGCCGTGGCGATGACCCATGCGGGCGGGGAGCCGCGATGGCAGATTGTGAGCGATCCGGGTGCGCCGAGCCCGCCGTATGTTCTCGCCCAGCTATCGCAGGATCGTACCGCCGGACGATTTCCTTTGGCGATCTGGAGCGGAGCTGCGATCCGCAACGGCGAGGTAAGCGTCGCGTTTAAGACGGTTTCGGGAGCCATTGATCAGGCAGCGGGAATCGTCTGGCGATATCAAGATCCCAACAACTATTACATTGTGCGTGCGAACGCCCTGGAGAACAACATCGTTCTCTACAAAGTCGAGAAAGGAGTGCGTCTTTCGCTCGCTCCGAAGGGAAAGCCGTCGCGCTCGTACGGCGTCAAACACGAGGTGCCGAAGGGACAATGGAACACGCTGCGGATTGTCTTCAACGACTCTCACTTCGTCGTGTACTTCAACCGAGAACAGGTGTTCGAGGCGGAGGATCAGACTTTCAGAAATGCGGGAAGGACGGGTGTTTGGACCAAGGCGGATAGCGTTACCTACTTCGACGATTTTTCAGTGAATGGAAACTGAAAATTAAGCCGCCTAGGCCTCGTGACAAATCACGGAAAGGATTGAACATGAAAGCATGGAAGGTGCTTCTTCTCGCGGTTCTTGTGGTCGCGATTGCAGGGGCCGTCGGATTCGCGATATTGATTCACCGCGGTTTTCGCGCCACCACCCAGCCATCCGGGTTTGAAGCGGCTATTGCGCGGACCGTGCGCAATCTTGCGATTCCGCGTGGGGAACGCGATCAGAAAAACCCTCTCGAAGCCAATTCGCAGAATCTGGACGATGGGCGCGAGGATTTCCTGGCGAAATGCTCGAATTGCCATGGACGCGACGGTAGCGCGATGACACCCTCTGGACAATCCCTTTACCCACGTGTGCCGGACCTGCGCGCCACGAAATCTCAGGACCTCACCGACGGCGAGCTTCATTACATCATCGAAAACGGCGTCGCCCTCACTGGAATGCCCGCCTGGGGAAACTTGCATCAAATGCCGGATGATGACAGTTGGAAACTGGTTCTCTACATCCGAAGCCTTCGACCACTCTCAAGCCAGGAGCAAACTCAACTGGCGCAAAGCTCCTCGTCAGCCCATTACGCCGGGTCTCAAGCATGCGCCAAGTGTCATCAGCAAATTTATGAGCACTGGCAGAAAACGCCAATGGCGAACGTCGTCCGAGACCCCCGCCAGCACCCGGATGCGATCATTCCGGACCTCGCTACCAACAACGTATCCAAGTTTTCAAAGGACCAGGTCGCGTTCGTCTACGGCAGCATTTGGAAGCAGCGTTATTTCACAAAAGTCGGTGAGGACTATTTCCCGTTGCCGGTGCAGTGGGAAGTTCAGAACCACAAATGGAGCAAGTATGCAGTGCCTCCGACAGGCGGCGATTGGTGGGCGGCCTTTTATCCGCCGGACAATATGCATCGCCCCACGGGCCCTCTTTGCGACGGTTGTCATTCGGTCGGTTACGATATTCACACCAAGCAGGTCGCCGAGTGGAACGTCGGCTGTGAACGTTGCCATGGCCCAGGTAGTGAACACGCGGCGCATCCCGCGCGCGACAACATTC
This sequence comes from Terriglobales bacterium, assembly GCA_035572845.1. GTDB lineage: Bacteria > Acidobacteriota > Terriglobia > Terriglobales > Acidobacteriaceae > Gp1-AA145. The sequence continues at coordinate 2,023 of DATNAF010000251.1, read as the reverse complement.
AAAATCCTGCTCATATGGATTACGTGGCGGCCAGCGACACCTGCATTCAATGCCACTCCCAGGGGCAGCCGCTTTCGAATCCCATCGAGGGCAAATACTACGATTGGCCCGTCGGCTATAACGTTGGGACGAAGCTTCAGGACCATTGGAAATTGGAGGAACGGACGCTCGGCGCGGCGACCAACTTCCTGTACTACCCTGACGGCACGGCGCATAAAAACCGCATGCAGGGCAACGATTTCGTCGAAAGCGTTATGTATCGGCGCGGGGTAACCTGTTTCGACTGCCATGATGTGCATGGCACCGGAAATCCTGCGCAGCTCCGAAAGCCCGCCGATCAGCTCTGCCTGAATTGTCATGGTCCATCTTCACCGAACGGTCCGCGCACGGCGACGATCGAAGAGCACACGCACCACAAGGATGGCAGTGCAGGCAGCCAATGCATCGCCTGCCATATGCCGGCAATCGAGACCGAGGGTCCGCCGGGCACCTTCGTTCACGCGCATACCTTCAAGTTCATCACTCCGGTGATGACGGACAAGTACAAGATTCCTAACCCGTGCACTTCGTGTCATTCCGATAAGGGCACGGCGTGGGCAACTGATGCGATGCGCCACTGGAACGAGCGCTCTCCGTGGCGGATCGAATAGGAAAGTGCAAGGTACGGCCGTCTGGTGGTGCTGTGTCGCTTTCCACGGGCGCGATGCCGGATTGCAGAACAATTCGATCCTGGCTTGGCGGGACCAGCGCCATTCAATCAGGTCAAACCGCGCGAAGTCGTTTCGCACGTGTTTACCTGACTGGCAGCGGCTGGTCTTCTGGGCCTGATTCTTCAGGAGGAGGCAAGCAATATGAGGCAAACAATATTCTTAGGACTACTGTTTGGGGCGATGAATGTTTCTCTTCACGCGCAGGAAAAAGATTCACGTATTGAGGAATTGGACAAAAAGCTTAAGGAGGCCCGGCAAGTTGCCGTCGGTCTTCAGAAAACGATCGATTCGCTCACGGACGAGCTTGAGGGTTTGCGAAAGTCGGGCAAAGCCACACCATCACAAACCCTGGTCAGCGCTTCACAGACAAAAGCCGAATCTAGTAAAGACGATTTCAAAGATCAAATCCTCGTTCCTGACCTTGGCGGTGACGAGCGCTCGACGCGATTAACGGCGCGGCCGGAGTTGTTTGTCCAGACCCGCTACTCGGCAGTGCCGCTGCGAGGAACCGATGTTTCGACAGCGCTAACGAACTTCGAATTGAGCCGTATTGAATCAAGATGGTCCGGCGCGCTTTCAGACAAGGTTGGTATGGGCTTTGAAATCCAATACGAGCCCGCACCGGACGGAACCCCGGAGCAGCTCGTAAACGACGCCTTCGTCGAGTACTACGCTTCCGATTCGGTAACTTTGCGTGCAGGCCAGTTTGTAAAACCATTCGGTTTCGACATTCAGCAATCCAGCACGGTTCGTGAATCCCCTGAGCGCGGAATATTCGCTGAATACTTCTTTCCCGGAGAACGGGACCGTGGCTTCATGGTCGCAGCGAAACTCGATTCTCTCGGAAGTGCATGGAAAGGGACCGAGGTATTTGCCGGGGCATTCAATGGGAACCGATTCTTCGCGGACAACAATCGGCAATTGAACTATGACATTAGAGTCCGAAAGCACTTCGAGCGTCTATCGCTTGCGGTTGGCTTCTCCGCGCAAATCGGACATCAACTGCTGCCTGACGGCGTCGGCGGTAGTGATCGAGAAAACATTTATGGAGCGGACTTGCAATGGGCCTGGAAACGGCTAGCGTTCCAGCCGGAAGGCCCCTATTTACTCGGTGGTTGGTCAGTCGGATCGACAATAGCTCTTGAAATGGCCCGCCAGCTACAGATAGCGGATCGCGAGGTTGAATTGCTTGTGGCTCTCGATGGAGCGCCATTCAATACGAACTCCGGCACGTCCCGTTGGAATCCACTTTATTATTGGAAGCTGCTAAGAAATCTTCCACTCTGGGTCGCCGACGACCTTATGCAAGCTCT
>DATNAF010000250.1:0-8085 GCA_035572845.1 Terriglobales bacterium | reverse complement strand
CCCAGGAGTGGATAAATGCCTGGAACAGTCACGATCTCGAAAAAATCCTAGCTCACTACGACGATGAGGTAATCCTCACCTCGCCCGTCGCCTTAAAGTTGCTCAACAACGGCGATGGCGTGGTAAGAGGAAAGGCGGCCTTGCGCGAATACTTCCTACGTGGTATTCAGGCCTACCCGGACCGCCACTTCGACTTCATCGACGTGCTCTGGGGAGTAGAAACTATCGTCTTGTACTACGGAAACAATGTGCTTGGAAGCAAGTCCGCGGAGGTCATGCAACTGACTTCAGCCGGCAAGATCCGCCGCGTATGGGCAAACTACAACCAATAATCGGACATAACCGTTGAGTCCACGCAACCCGGACCGGTGATGTTTATCATACCGGTCCGGTGATTTTAGTGACGTCTGTTGACTTGGAGAAGTCAAAATCAGTCGGCTGGCACTACGACCTTCACCACTTGGCCTGCTCCTACTGGCGGCGGTCCAAATCCAAGGTTTGAGACGTATAAGTTGCCATCGGGCCCGAATGTCATTGCGGTTGGCAGCGACAATCCGGTCGCAATCGTCGTGTAGTTGTTCTTTCCATTGACCCTCAAGATCGTTCCTGTACCAGGAGTCGGAAATGGATTGCCAGTCGTGTTCTCGAGCACATATAGGCGTCCTTTCTTGTCAAAGGCCAAACCCACGATGTCACTGAAATTGATGAAAGCAGTCGTGATCTCGCCAAACGGACTAATTTTCATGACCTTCGCAGATCCGTCCTTAATAGGAAAGGTGTCGAGGTTTCCCACATAGAAACTTCCATCGTGAAATGCCAGTGCCGTCGGCACGATATGTCCTTGCACCCGAGAGATATCGGCAATTCTCTGGATATAACCGTTCGGCAGAATTGCATCGAATTCTCCGTGGTTGGGTTCTACCGCGAAAAGAATTCCGTTGTAGGCCTCGATCATGCTGTACCAGGTCCCATCCGGCTCGAAGTCGCCAGGGTTCGGATTAGCAGCGGCATGTCCTTTAATGAAAGCAGAGAGGTTCGCGATAGACGTGGTCGTACCATCTGAATTCACGCGAAGCACTCCGTTGTGAGTTCCCAGTAAGCCATGCGAGCATCCTGCTGCCCCGACCAGCGCGTAAAGAGTGTGGCCGATGAAGGCCACGTCCGCCACGCCACTTACAAGGCTGCCTTGGTCAGCCGAAGTTTGGCTGGAGGGAAGATGGTCCGCCACGACAGTCACCGCGCCATTGGGACTGATCTTTGAAATTCTTGCGGTGAATCCGCCAGTGTAAGGACCAACTGGGGCGGGAACTTGTGGGCAAATCCCCTGGGTAGATGACGAACCGCCGGCTCCGCCTTCGGCAACATAAAGATTGCCGTCCGGGCCGAACTTTAAACCGCGAGGATTATTGAAGCCGGTGGCGAAAACAGTGGGCGCAGTCTGCGCCACCAAAGCCGCCATAGACGCCCAAACCAGCAATATTGCCAGGATAACTTTGCTCTTAATACTCGAAATGCGCATTGGTACGCTCCTTTAATTCAGCACAGAAAAATAGTTGTATACTCGCTGTCTCTGCAATACGTCAATTGACGTATAGGGCTGAGGAAAACTGACTCTGCCGTGAAACTGGAGACTGCGCTATGAACGACACAGCGCAAAATGCCTGGGAGATCATTCGGGCGCGCACTAATATTGAGAGCATCTATCATCGCATCGGTAAAGCGCTGACATTCGTCATCTCCTCAGAAGTAGCCGCAATTGAAGTCTTCGATCGAAACGGTGCTTATGCAGAGCGGCGCTGGTCCAATTCGGATGGCGAGATCTCTCGCAACTTCGAAAGCTTCCTTGCCAATCGTTTCAACCACCCGCTGTTCAAGGAATTTGTAATATCCGGATTGAGGAACCCGGTCCGGATTTCCGATTGCGTGAACGATCAAGGTTTTCATGCAACCGGGATGTTCAATGAGTTCTTCCGTCCGCTCGGGATATCCAAGCAAATGGCTGTAGCATTGCCTTCCGACTCGATCGGGGTCCCTGTCGTGGCTCTCGCACGTTCGAGAGTTGACTACACTCTTGAAGAGAAGGGTGCCTTACGCGAACTGATGCCGAAAATTCGGCGCCAGATAGCAGCCGAACAAACATGGAGCCGTTATGATTTGCTCGTCAACCAGCTGCTTGGAGCAGACATCGCGGTCGTCCTCGTCACTTTCCACGAGTATGTGGTTCATTCGGCTCCCCAGGTTTTCGATTTGCTTGATCGCTATTTTCCAGACAGGTTGCCCAGCCGCAGCCAGCTGCCCCGGCAACTTGTCCAGGTGCTGCGCTCTCGATCAAATGACGGGTGTTCTAAGTACACTTTCAGTTCGCCGGCACCATCGCAAGCTTCTTTGACTATTACTGTTTGCGACAGCGTCAACGGCGACCAACAGATTCTCTCATTTAAAGAAACCGAATCTCCGCACCGGACACTAAGTAAGCGCCTTGATCTGAGTCCGCGCCTCACTGACGTGCTTCTCTTGATTGAACAAGGATGTTCGAACAAGCAAATCGCTGACCGCCTCAGAATCAGTCCGAACACGATACGTACGCTGGTAGAAAAACTTCTTCATAGAATTAACGCCTCTAATCGCACGCAAGCAGCGTCTATGGCGCGAAAATGCCTCGACGAGGCGTAGTTTTATTTTGACAGCCAGCATTTGAGGTCGCTTGGCTCGTGCGCAGGCATGTATAAAGTCGAGCGAACTGCGGCGCGTTTTGGAAGGAACAATGCGAAGCTGAGGCTCGTCTTCTTCTCGCCGCCAAGCCTCCGGTAAACTCAGATCAGCGTAGACCCCGGCGAGCCGATGGTTGCGGGAACAACTTAGCGGTGAGCGGCATGGACCTTCCCGCGAATAATTTCCTTTTACGAACTGCTGCAGCCAAGCCAGCCAACCCGGTTCCAAGCAAGGCGAGAGTGCCTGGCTCGGGCGTCGTCGCGCCGACAATTGTAGTGCCGCTTCCAATCGTCCCATTGACTTGCGTAAATCCGTTCGAGCCCACAACCGCATAGCCTTGTATAGTGCTGCCCCCGAAAACGTTACCCGAGATGTCAAAAACCTCGGAACCGTCGGACATTGTGCTTGCGTATGTCCAAGTGACCGTACTCGTGAATGAGCTGCTGAAAAGCACGCCGTTCGGGACACCATTGGTACCGTTGCCGGTGATGACGAAGGTTCCACCGCTGTTGAACACAGCAGTCGTCGCGAGGCTACCCGACAGCAGCGAGCCCGTGGTGAACGTTACCATGCCCAAATCCCCCACCACTGGGCCGTTTCCGCCGAGGCCCACCACCGCCGAAAGTTCGGAGCCAGTAAGCGTCAGACCAGCGGAACTTCCCGTAAGGGTGCCACCGAGGTTGCTGAAATCCACGCTGTCCGCGAGCGCTGCCACTGGAAAAACCAGAGCTACTAAGAAAATCAGAGCTATCCGCTTCATGATCAAATCCTCCTTCAATGCGCTCAGCGTCGCTGATTGAAACTCCCACTCTCCGCATGGGCCAACTTCACGTCTGGCCCAAATTCTGATGTCCCATTACTGTTGCACGGTCTCTGTGACCGACGCCGAGCTCCCGGCGATATTCGAGTCTCCGTAATAAGTTGCTTTGACCGTGGTCGCGCCGACAGCCAACGTCGAAGTGGTGAACGTTGCCTTGCCGCCGCTAAGCTGACTCGTTCCCAACACCGTCGTCCCCGACGTAAAGGTCACCGGCCCGGTTGCTGTGACCGTCGGCGAGCTGATGCTGGCGGTGAACGTCACCACCTGACCCAGGGTTGAGGGATTTGCTGAGGAAATGAGCTTGGCCGTGCTGGTGGTTTGTTTTACCACCTGGTTCAGGACCGTGGACGCACTGCCAACGTTGTCTGCGTCGCCCGCATATACCGCGCTAAGCGGGTAAGTGTAGACGTTAAGGTTTGACTTGGACAGCGTGGCCACGCCACTCGCGTTGAGCGTGGCTGTGCCGATGCTGTGCCCACTCCACGTGAAGTTCACTTTTCCTGTCGGTGCGACGGATCCCGAGGTTTTCACCGTCGCCGTCCAGCTTACTTTTTGCCCATAAATAGATGGATTCAAGCTGGAGACCAACGCGGTCGAAGTCGCGGACTTAGTCGTACTGTTCACCACCTGCCGCAGGCCGGGCGAGGTGCTGGCTGCAAACTTCGCATCACCCGCGTAAGTAGCGGTGATGGTGAAGATTCCTACCGGCAGCGAAGAAGCGTTCAGAGAAGCAATCCCTCCGCTCAGGGAAGCCGTACCGAGAACCCCCGACCCGTTGTGGAATGTGACGCTCTCCCCGTTTGGTGGAGCTCCCGCAGCCGAGCTCACAGCGGCGGTGAAAGTTACCGCTTGACCGGCAAGAGAAGGATTGAGCGAAGACGTGAGCGAGGTGGTTGTGGAAGCTCGGGACAACGAAGTGTTGTTCAGCAGCACACCCATCGAGCCATTCGTGCTGGGTGTCTGGCCCGGGTTCACAACGAGCAGGTCAGGCTTTCCGTCGCCATTGAGGTCGGTGATACTCACCCAGGTGCTGGAATATCCGCCGGTACCATAGACCGTTGCAGGCTGGAATGTGCCGTCTCCATTGCCCTCAAGCACGCCGACATATCCCCCCTTTCCGCCGCCTTGGCCAACGAATGTTACGTCTGGTATGCCGTCCCCATTCAGGTCTGCGACGGCCAACCATCCCGCTCCGCCGCTGGCTGCGTACAAGACTGGTGGTTGTAGTGTTCCATCGCCATTACCCAACAGCACCGCAACACAGCCTGCACTATTCTTGAAACCCGAACAAAGCTGCCCGTTCGGCACGATCACGTCGAGCCTTTGGTCTCCATTTATGTCAGCCACCGAAGGCAGATAGTTGTAATCCCCACCTGTTGAGTACGCTACGGCTGATCGGAACGAGCCGTTACCATTGCCAAACAGGACGCTGAACATGCCGCCATTAAAAATACCGCCCTCATTTACGATTACGTCCGGTATGCCGTCAGCGTTCATATCAGCGACTACGAAGCCCGAAGCGAATCCGTTGGCCCGATAAGTAACAACCTGCTCAAATGTTCCGTCGCCATTGCCCAGCAGAACTCCCAGGTTGCCCGGGCAAGATTGGCAGAAAACGGAGAAGTTAGTAACCAACACGTCAGGCTTGCCGTCATTGTTAACATCTGTCACGACGACGAAGTCAGCCTGCGTACCTCCTGAATCGTATGTTTGGAGAGGCTGAAAGCTCCCAGTTCCGGTCCCCAGAAGGACGCCTACCGAGCCGTCACCGCCGTTTCCGCCGCCCTGATTGGCGATAATCACGTCCGGTTTACCATCTTTGTTTACGTCTGCAACGGTCATTGCAAACGGAACGCCTCCTGCCGCTACTGTCTGCACCGGCTGAAATGTCCCATCACCATTTCCGAGAAGAACTCCAACTGATCCCTCGGTGGGACAAACGTCTGGCTCTTCCGTGCACCCGTTTGCCACGATCAGATCGGACTTGCCGTCCGCATTGAGATCTGCGACCAACACCGCAATCGCATAAAATCCACCTGAGGAATAGGTGAGCGGCGGCTGAAACGTTCCATCTCCATTGGCTAACAATACGCTTACCATCCCCGTGGCCTCGCCAAGGGGACACGCTTGCGATTTTACCGAGCCGCAATAGTCGGCCACTACAAGATCGGGTTTGCCGTCTCCGTTAACGTCCGCTATAGCAACCGTATTGTTTTCGCCATTCAGAACGGCGCCCGGTTCTCCGGTGCTGTACGCGACAGCTGGCGAAAAAGATGGCGAGGGCCCCGCTAATGACTGACCTGTGTCCGCTTGCTGCGCCAAAGCAGCGAGAGTGGCCAGAAGTGTGAACGTTGCGATGAAGAATATGACAACGGTGAGAGTGCGGGCTGCAGCGAAAGCCTTGCGGATCATGAGAGACCTCCTTTAGCTACGGACGATCGAGGTCTGATAAATTGTCAGGAGGTCGGCTTAGAGACGGTTTACAGGCTGGGAGAGCCTGTAGAACGTTTTGGCCGTTCTAGACGCGAGAAGCATACACCCTTGTTGCACAACTGTCGACAAAAACACTATTACTCACCACCGCTCTGACCGTGGAGCTACGCGCGTTCTCGCCCGTAGCAGTTGGCCCCCCATTTAGAATGAACCTCGCCGAATGTATCTCATCTACAGCGCATTGCTCGCCGCAGCTCTGCTGCTCGGCAGCCCTTACTGGATTTTCCAGATGCTGCGTCACGGGAAATACCGCCGCGGACTAGGCGAGCGCCTCGGCATTGTCCCTCCTAGAATTCGCGCAGAAGGCAAACCCTCCATTTGGATTCACGCAGTCTCCGTTGGAGAAGTCCTCGCGGTCAGCGAACTGGTTCGCCAGCTGCGCTCTGAATATTCGGAGCATAGCGTCGTAGTCTCGACGACAACCGACACCGGCCAAAAACTCGCCACAGCCCGCTTCGGCGCAGAAAGTGTCTTCTACTTCCCATTCGATCTGGCGCTCTGTGTAAAGCCATACTTCGACGCACTGCAACCTGAACTCGTCGTCGTGGCCGAAACTGAGTTCTGGCCAAACTTCCTGAGAACCGCCAACCAGCGCGGAGTCCGAGTTGCGGTAGTCAACTCTCGAATCTCCGACCACTCTCTTCCAGGTTACCGGCGATGGAAACCGCTTCTTACCCGGGTGCTCCGCAACATCGATGTTTTTCTTGCGCAGACTTCCGAAGATGCGCGCCGCCTGGTCGAAATTGGCGCCGACGAAAACCGCGTCCACGTCGGTGGCAATCTCAAGTTCGATATTTTTCCACCGCCCGCACCAGCCATCGTCGCGCAACTGCGGTCAGCTCTGGCTGCGTCAGCGGCAGGCCCAGTCCTGGTTTGCGGAAGCACCGTGGACGGCGAAGAGGCTCTTCTTCTTGATGCCTTCGTAGCTGTGCTCGTCCGCAATCCCGCGGCCGTGATGCTTCTCGCACCTCGGCACCCTGAGCGCTTCCAGCAAGTCGCAGATCAGCTCAAACAATCGGGATTAAAATTTTTCAAGCGCTCCAACTGGAATGGCGAATCCGTCGCTGCGCATGTCCTACTCATCGACTCCATCGGCGAACTCGCCAGTCTTTACGCTCTCGCCGATATAGCTTTCGTCGGAGGCAGCCTGGTTCCGCGCGGAGGTCACAGCATTCTCGAGCCAGCCCAGTACGGTGTGGCAATCCTCGTCGGTCTGCATACCGAAAACTTTCGCGACATCGTCGAACTATTTCGAAGTCGGGACGCAGTCCGCATCGTCAGCCCCGCCGACCTGAGCCGGGCATTTACCGATCTATTGACAAACGACGCGGAACGCCTCGCTCTCGGCCGGTGCGCCCTCGAAACTCTGCAATCACAACGCGGCGCCACTCAGTCCACCATGGATCAGCTAAGGGGCCTGCTCAAGCGTAGTGGAGGCGAGGCACATTCCGCGTGAACCCGGTCAACTCTCTATACGGAATCGTGGCCGCCGCCCGAAATAATCTCTATGATCGCGGCACTCTCAAAGCTCACAAACTGTCTCGCCCGGTGATCAGCGTTGGCAACATCTCCGTCGGCGGATCCGGCAAGACCCCGTTCGTAATAATGCTAGGTGAACTCCTGAAGCAGCGCGGCATCGCGTTTGACGTACTCTCTCGCGGATACGGCCGCAGAACTCGCGGCGCCATGCTCGTCGACCCGAATGGCACGTCGCGTGACTTCGGCGACGAACCACTCCTGATCGCACGACGGCTGGCTTGCCCAGTAATTGTCGGCGAAAGCCGCTACCAAGCAGGCAAACTGGCCGAGAATAATCAGATGGTGACAGCCGCCATTGGCTCTCCGACCCCCAATCACGTGCGGACAGCCGCCCTCGGCTGTCCTCCAGGCCAACGGCCCGGTCCAGTCCACCTCCTCGACGACGGATTCCAACACCGCTCTCTGGCCCGCGACTTCGACATCGTCCTAGTCACCGCAGAAGATCTTCGCGACCAGCTCTTACCGACAGGCCGCCTCCGCGAGCCCCTAAGCTCTCTTCGCCGCGCCGATGCCATCGTGCT
>DATNAF010000249.1:0-5744 GCA_035572845.1 Terriglobales bacterium | reverse complement strand
TCAGTCTTGCCCAGAAAACGCTGCTTCACGCCTTCGAATTGCTGGCTAGCTTCCTCTGCTAATTTCTGCTTCGCCTGTTCTTTCAAGTCCTCGGGAACAGCATCACTGAATTTGCTGGCCATGTCCTTCAACATAAGTGTGTCCTCCTTGGCAATCATGAGCATTGCTTTTCGACGAACCTTCAAGCCGCATCAACGATTTCCAGGTGCGCTGACGAAAATTCGGAGTATCAATGAGCGATACTACGTCTGGAAATCCGCGAGCACAGTCGTGGTCGGTAAAGAGTGAGGACGGCGTCTCCTAATGGCTTTGCGGGGCCCGCTTCTGCAGACCCTTGCTCGAGCGGGCCGCCACTGGTCGCATTTGTAAATCCTGAGCAAGTTTGAAGGTGAGCTCAGTTTCCGCGGGCAACTGTTTCTTTCGTCCGGTATAGACTTGAGCGCCGGCGCCGCCGGCGCCGCCAACCAGCGCGCCGATCGCTGCGCCCTTTCCACCGCCCAACAGTGCGCCCAAAACCGCTCCAACCGCGGCGCCGCCGCCTACATATTTTCCGGTCCGCTTGTTTACGCCCAGACCTCCGGGAGCTGAGCTCTTCGAGTCGCTGCTCGTCTCCAACAGATACCGTCTGCCATTGACGGTGACGGAACGAAGATCAAGGTTTGTGTCTTTGCCGTCAGCGGTGGGGACCGCCACCAGTTGCGCCCTGGATCCCCGCGGAATCACCACTCCTCCAGATTGGCTCGTCACATCGGAGCTTATGGTCGCGGCATACTTCGCATTTGCCGGCGGCTTGGCGGGAATCGCAGTGTCGGTTCTGACCTTGATTTCCGTACCTTCAGGAACCACTCGCTTCACTTGCGCAGCGAGACCTGAAACTAACAATAAAAGCAGCGGTACCAGTAATCTTGCGCGCATGTCTTCTCCCTCTGGCGCCTATGATGCTGATGCGCTTAAATTGGTTGTCAGGCCCAGAAAACCCCAGCTTTCCTCCCGACATCCCATCATTGCGCCGCAGCATCTTCCAAGCTTCGATTACCGAAACTGGAACGGAACGATGCATGGAGAAAGAACATGAGTAAACGAGCTATATCAATTCTCACGGTACTTGTCCTGCTAGTGGCTAACGGCTTGGCCCAATCATCATCGAGCGCCGGGAAAACAAAACATACTTCGGCCGCTACCAAGACGGAAAAGTCCCCCGCCGCTAAAACTGACCAGAATGCAGAGCTGGTCGATATCAATTCAGCATCGAAAGAACAACTAGACGCGCTTCCAGGAATTGGCGACGCATATGCGCAGAAGATTATTGACAATCGGCCGTATCGTGCAAAAAATGACCTGGTAAGAAAGAAAGTTCTGCCTGCGGCTACATACAAGAAAATTCAAGAGAAGATCATTGCAAAGCAATCGAAAAAGTGACTTCGAGAGCCATTCTGTTTCTTGTTATTGAGGACCCCGCGCAACCCAGAAAGCAAAGATAGAACAGGCAGGCGGCGCACCGCGACCTCTGGCTCTTAAAGAAGACGTTACTCAGGCTGCCGAAACACCCGTTTTCTCGCTCACTGCCCGCAGACGCACGCCGAGCAGGAACACATAGTGCAGGGCCGAGATGATGGTCAGCGCGAACACCGTCCAGATTCCGACCTCTTCATCACAATCACCCAAAACCGTCCGCCTCCGAGAGAATTAGGCCGAGAAGCTGCTTTACATAATTGGGGAGCGGAGAAAATCGGTTCATGGAACTTGTCGATCGATCCCGCTCCCATTGAAATTCATATTCTGAGAACCGCGAAGGGTGGGTGATCCACGATGCTCCGATCGCGTCCGTCCACTAGTTGCTAATTTGCTGGCACGGCCAGGAATCCGTGGGTATGGCCGCTCGTATCGGTGTACTGGCCAATGACGGCTCCGCCCGAATTAACACCCATGGCGAGGCTGCTGACGGCGTTGAATGGCGGCGTACTGGGGACGTCCAGCGTTATCGGCGCTGATCCGTCTGGAAATTGCACAAACCCGTGCTGCTTTCCGGCGCTGTCCTTGTACGTTCCTACCATTTCTTGTCCAGGATTGACGTCCCAAATCGCAGTCAACGTACTGTTGGGCACGTCGTAAGTTTCAAGCACGCCGTCTTTCAGGACATACCCATGCTGGTGACTGGTCATCATATCGACGTAAAATCCGACCAAAGTATGTCCGTCCGGACTCGCGCCACCATGCATCGAGTTCGGAAAAGATTGTGTAGGATCGGCCAACTCACCCCCGTTCGCGGTCAGGCTGGTGTCGCCGAAGCGGGTCCAGGCGGCCGAGAACATAGAAGCCATCACGTCATAGTCATGGAGGCAGCCGTACATGCTGCCGTCGGGCGTGATGCGCCCCGGTATCGCTCCTGGATGTCCCGGGAACAACACCGTTGAGAACTTACCGTGGCTGTAGAGAAAGCCCTTGGTGCAAGCTGCTGATCCCACTGCCGGACAGTATTCTGGCGAGTTGACTGGAGCTGTCGCGTTTACAGGAGCTGTGTATTGCCCGACGATCTCCCCAGACGGACTTATTCCTCTGGCAACCGTCGGCAAAGTCCCCGTGACGCCAGCGAGATCGCCGGGCACATCTACGTCAGAAAATTGTCCGCCGCTCAATAGGAAGCCATGCTGCTTTCCGACAGCATCGGTGTAGACACCCACGATGTCGCCACCGGGATTGATTCCACCGGCAGCCGTCCGCCGGGCGATGCCGTTGGGGCAAGTACCACACGGCACATCAATGGAGATGAAGTTGAACGACTGGGCAGCGGCGCTGTCTCCCCCCAGAAGTAGCAGTGCGGAAATGACCGCGAGAACAAAGCTTTGAGTGATACGGTGCATTGCGATTCCTCCTGTTTTGTAGCGAAGGCCTCGGATACTGGTTCGTGTCCGATTTAGCTTCGGCTCGTATTGGCTCCGCAAAGTAAGCGAGATATCCGGCGGCTGCAACAGGCAGGTACGGTCAATCTGAAAATGGCCGTATTAGACCGTGTTGGGAGAGCCTTTTTGTTTGTTCGGAAGAAATGGGATAAAATCTCGCGCCATCCCGGGTCCTTATGCCGCAAAAGGGAAGCAGTACCGCCCCGCGTCCAGTTGAGATCCCCACTCGTGACCGCTTGGATTCCTGGAAGGAAATCGCCTCATACCTGAAGTGCAGCGAACGCACGGTTCGGCGCTGGGAACAGGAAGGACTGCCTGTGCATCGCCATCTCCACAAGAAGAAGTCGGCGATCTATGCCTACGGTGCCGAAATCGATGCCTGGTGGAATCAAGAGCATGGGCGCCTGCGGAAGACGGAGCAAGCGCTGGGCCTTACCATTTGGCAGCGCGCACGATGGGTGGTTGCGGGATTTGCGTTAGTCCTCGTAACTGGAGCGGCCACTTTCTTTTTGCGGACGGGAATGCCGCCGCGAACGGGAACGGTCAAGCCCATCCGTATTGAATCACTGGCGGTGCTCCCTCTGGAGAACCTTTCTCGCGACGCAGACCAGGAGTATTTCGCGGATGGAATGACTGATGAGCTGATCACCGATCTCGCCCAAATCCATGCCTTGCGGGTGATCTCACGGAACTCCGTAATGCAGTACAAAACCAAGCACAAGCCTGCCCCTGAAATTGCTCGCGAGTTGAACGTCGACGCCATCGTCGAGGGCACGGTGATGCGGTCCAACGATCGCGTTAGGATCACCGCGCAGTTGATTGAAGCCGCAAACGACCGGCATCTCTGGGCAGATAGTTACGAGCGCGACCTGCACGATATTTTGCGGCTGCAGGACGACCTTGCAAGGGCAATCGCTAATCAGGTAGAAGCCAACCTCACGTCGCAGGAGCATCTACGCGTTGCCAGCTCGCATACCGCTAACCCGCAAGCCTATGAACTCTACTTGAAGGGCCGATATTTCTGGGAAAAGAGAACTAAGCCGGATTTTGTAACTAGCCTCGATTATTTTCAGCGGGCCATCGTTTTGGATCCGAATTATGCTCCAGCATACGCGGGCATGGCGGAGGTTTATGGATTACTAGGGAACAATGGCTTCGTGCCGTCTAAGGAGGTTTATCCGAAAGCCAAAGCAGCCGCCTTAAAGGCGCTGAAACTCGACCCAAATCTCGCCGATGCACACACCTCGTTGGCAGAAATCATCAACGACTACGACTGGGACTGGACGGCAGCAGAAAAGGAATATCGGCGCGCCATTGAGCTTGATGCGAACGATGCAACTGCGCATCACTGGTATGCGATGACGCTCGCGTGGCAAGGACGATTCGAAGAAGCCACGGCAGAGATTGAAAAAGCTCGGCAGCTCGATCCGCTATCGATGCGCATAAACACAAACGTAGCGCAAATTTTCTTTTGGGCCCGCGACAATGACCGCGCACTACTTCAATGTCAAAAAGCGCTGAAGCTGCATCCCAATGCCTGGGGCCCACATAGGATTATTGGAAGGATTTTGTTGCAACGGGGCCTATATCCGGCGGCAATCGATGAGTTTTTGCAAGCAGTAAATTTGGCGCCCGGGGACTTGAGACCCTTGATGGCGCTGGCATATGGTTACGCCGCGACCGGCGAAAAACAGAAAGCTATAAGTATTCTCCGCAAGCTCAAAGAGTCTTCACAGGCGGACTATGTTTCGCCAACGGAAGTCGCCATAGTCTATGCGGGGCTTGATCAAAAGGATGAGGCTTTTGCATATTTGGAAAAAGCGGTCGCGAACCACGATACAGGACCCGAGGCAGTGAGTATTAACGTCGAACCTGCTCTTGAGTCCCTGCGATCGGATCCGCGCTTCTCTGCATTGCTGCGCCGTAGAGGTTTGCGGATAAATTGAATTAGCAAACCGCCGCCTTCAGCCACTCGGCGATCTTTTGCCGGGAGGCCTATCGTTGCGGGTCTTGCATCAAAAATCAAAATTCAACGATTCAACATCATTCCGGGGTTCCTCTGTGTTCTCCGTGTCCTCTGTGGTTAAGGGAAATGGTGTCGATTGTTTAGGCCGTCGATACGCCCGCCTTTTCCGTCACTGCACGCAATCGCACGCCGAGCAGGAACACATAGTGCAGCGCCGAGATGATGGTCAGGGCGAACACCGTCCAGATTCCGACCCTCTTCAGCACAATGACCCAAAACCAGCCTGTGACTTCGCGCAGAATGGTTGCGCCCACCGTCACGATTTGTGCCAGCGTGTTGGCTTTTCCGAAGATGGTCGGGCTGAAGTCGCGCAGCGGAGTGGTGGCGTACACCAGCGTGCACACCACGAGAATAATGATGTCGCGGCCAAAGACCACCGCGGTGATCCGCCAGGGAATGCGGTGCGTCGCCGAAAGCACTACGAACAATGTGCTGAGCAGCAGCTTGTCGGCGATCGGATCGAGGTACTCTCCGAGTTTGGTGCGCTGGCCCAGCGAGCGCGCCAGCAAGCCATCGAGTCCATCGCTGACGCCGGCCAGCACGAAGAGGATGAGCGCAACCCCGTAATGGCCATCGACAATCGAGCTGACCACGAAGGGAATGAAGCTCAGACGCAGCAGTGTGAGCAGGTTGGGAAAACTGCGGATTTGGGCGAGAAGGCGAATAGCTTCCTTTTGTACAAACCGTCAGATACCGGTGCGTAGCGGGTCCGAAGGAGACGCTTCAGGCGAGCGGATGAAGCCCCTGCGCGCCTGCAATCACTGTTGCTGTGGAAACTCGCAGCTTTCCTGTTCGTTTCCTGTTAATTTCAGAGAAGC
>DATNAF010000248.1:0-13174 GCA_035572845.1 Terriglobales bacterium | reverse complement strand
CACGCAAGAAAGAACTCATCGCCGCCAACAACACGGTGGAAGAAATTCGCAAGTACATCGGCGCAGATTCGCTCTCGTATCTTTCGCTCGAGGGAATGAAGAAAGCTTGCCACGACGGTGAGAAAACCACTTACTGCACCGCCTGCTACACCGGGCGCTATCCCACCAATTTGATCGATGTCGAAGAAATTCAGCCGGCAGTGGCTGAGAAGCATTAATTCTGGAAGTAAGGGCGCCCCCGCCCGTACCACTACTGCCCTCAATTCAAAAGCTTTTAACCGCAGAGATCGCCGAGCACGCCGAGAAAAGCAATCCATTGATTTCTGCGTTCTCTGCGATTTAAAGCTCTTTTGTTCGTTTTTATCTGTCGAAAACAAGAGGGCTAAGCAACTCACCGCTTCTGCGCCACTACCACTCGCTCAATACCTTGCAGATCTTTCGTGATCTGCACATTGTTCAATTCCGCCAGCAACTCTTTAACCCGCGCTGCAATCGTTCCACTGATCTCCATGACAATCCAGCCGCCTGGTTTCAGTACTTTTCGCGACTGTGGAATCAGGCGCTCGATTAATTCCAAACCCGTTGGTCCGGCAAACACTGCGCCTCGTGGCTCAAACTTGCGCACTTCGAGTTGTACCGAATCTTCCTCCGACTCGCCAACATAAGGCGGATTTGAAACGACGAAATCGTACGAATTCTTGTCGATTCCACCAAGCAGATCGATTTCATGGAACTGAACGCGTGACTCAAGCTGAAGGCGAGCAGCATTGGCCCGAGCTACTTCTAAAGCAGCTGGCGAAATATCACTAGCATGGATTTCGGCCTGGGGCAGTTCTTTGGCTAGAGCCAAAGCAATGCAGCCTGACCCAGTGCCGACATCTAGGATTCTGATGGGCGAGACGCCCGTCCCCCGACTTTCAAATCTGGATTGTGCGGGGATTGGAAGGTTGGGTTGCGTGGAGATTTCAAAGTTGGGTTGTGGGGAGACGGGCATCTCGCCCGTCGCTTTCACAATCCCCAGCACCGCCTCAATCACATGCTCCGTCTCCGGCCTGGGGATCAACACCGCCGGCGAGACTAGAAAATCCATGCCCCAAAACTCCTGATGTCCGGTGATGTACTGCGCGGGAATGCCTCGCGAACGCTGCGCAAGCGCCTCGTCATAGAGGGATTCTTCTTCCGCGCTGAGCTCGTATTCCGGATGGCCGTACAAAAATGCCCGGTCGCGACCCAAGGTGAACATGAGTAGCAATTCGGCATTCATTCGCGGAGAGGGCACCTGAGCGGAGGTCAGGCGTTGGATCGCAGAATGCAGTGCGTGGCCAAGAAGCACGCAGCTATTTCACCACAACCTGATTAAGCAACGGAAAGACCCGATGGAACTACTGCGGCGGCTGCCCAGGCGCTCCCGGAGGCCCACTCTGATTTTGCTGTTGTTGTTGCTGCTGCTGCTGCAATTCCCGCAACAACTGTTCGGGAGTCTTCACTACTGGCCCGTTCTGCTGCTCTTGCGGTTGATCGCCCTGCTCCCCCTGATCCGCCTGAGGCTCTTCCGGCGGCTGCTCCTGCGCATTGGGAGTCCCTTCGCCCCCGGTTTCCACCGGATTCTCGCTCTCTACGTCGGGCACCGCTTGCAGGTTTTCGTTCTCTCCCTGCTGCTGA
Organism: Terriglobales bacterium; assembly: GCA_035572845.1. Classification (GTDB taxonomy): domain Bacteria; phylum Acidobacteriota; class Terriglobia; order Terriglobales; family Acidobacteriaceae; genus Gp1-AA145. The sequence continues at coordinate 11,512 of DATNAF010000248.1, read as the reverse complement.
TTCGCCTGCGGATTGGGCGCAGGCTCAGGGCCGTTGGATTTTGCCATCAACACGATCTTGTTCAATGCGTGCGGATCGGCTGCCGATCCCAACAGAACGTAATCGTAATGCGATCCATTCAGTAATTGCGCCATCACATCGCGCGGCGCGCCAGGTCCGAATTGCCCGACAACGCGTTCGCCAGAGCCCGGGGGCATGTCAACGTTGGCGCCGGTCTTTTGCCTGACCGCATTCAACACGTCGCTCATGGTTGAATTTCTAGCAATGATGGTGAGCTGCCCACCTTGCAAACTTACCTGCGGCGGCGAAGACGGGCCGTGCTCTGGAGTCACTTCCGGCGCTGGTTGTGCGGGCGAGCTAGCTGCCGGTTTAGGCTGCGTTGGTGAGGGTTTTGCCGCTTTTTGGGATTTCACGCGGTGTTGTGGCTGGGCTGAGGCAGATGCAGCACCGCATAGCAGAAGCAACCAAAGGAGATGAATCGAAGCCCGCAACATATACAAATGAGATTTTAGCACTCAGCAGAGAAGGAAGATTACTGTTGGGGAGCGAAGTAGCCCTTGCGGGCCCGAATCTCTAAGTCTTTCTTAAGAGAGGTGATTTCGATCGAGCGGAAACGGCCGTCGGGGTCGAAATCTGCAGGATGGTACGAAATCACGTACTGGCTTCGCAATTCGTCTTCGATTGCTGAAAAAGACGTCTTGATGTCTTTCATTTTGAAGGGAAAGAAGGCGCGGCCACCAGTAGCATCGGAGATCTGTTCAAGGACTTTGTCACCACGAAGAATCAAGCCGCTATCGTCGGTTGAGATCGTGTAAATGATGACCTGCGCACGCTCAGCCATGTAAATAGCCTGGCCTAACGTGTGTTCGCTCTGATTGTCTTCGCCATCGCTGATGACGATCAATGCCCGCCGCACCGGCCGGTCCGAATCATCCTTCAACATCTTTTCTTTGCAGGAGGTATAAATGGCGTCATAGAGCGCCGTCCCTCCGCCATCCTGCATTTTTTGGATTCCGGCGCCGAGCAAACTCACGTTGTCGGTGAAATCCTGCATCACTTTGTTCTTTGCATTGAACGCCATGGCAAAGGCATGGTCGTAATGCGGACGCAGCGTATGCTGCAGGAACCCGACGGCCGCCTCCTGTTCGAACTGGAAGCGCCCGTGAATCGATCCGCTGGTATCGATCAATAAGCCAATCTGCAAAGGCAGATCGGTCTGCTGCGAAAATCGCACGATCTGCTGCGGAGGCTTGTGATCGTCCAGGATGCTGAAGTCGTTCTTATTCAAGTCGCGGACAAACTTGCCATGCTTATTCATGGCAATGAAGAGCACGTTCACTTCGTTGACCCGCGATTTTATCGTGACAATGGAGTTCGGTTGGGTGGAGGCGACCGCTGGCGAAGAAGCAGCCAGATCAACGCTAGGTGCCGCAAAAGAATTCTGCCCGTGCAGTGGCAGCGAAGCCAGAAACGTAACCGAGAGACAAATAGCCCAATGTGTGTACTTCATTCCCAGCCCGCCTAAAATTTGCACGAATAGCCACGGCCAGAGGCTACCTCAACTCTTTAGATGCAAGTCCCTTGCCGAAGGCACTTCTGGTTTAACTCGACCGTAGGCTTGACTTTAGGCCACAGGCACGGGATCTCCAAGTTACAAAAGGAGCACTCAAAGGGTCACTCCCCCGGCAAAATTTGCTCAACCTCCAAATATTGTCTGCCGGAAGGTAAAATGCTGAATACTCACTCTCAACTGAGGTCAAAACATGAAAAAGCTGACTGCCTTTTTTCTCGCACTTGCGTGTACTCCTCTAGCCTTTGCTGCAGGCAACGAAAGGGAGACCGATCGCGTCAAGGATGCCGGCGTCGTTCTCAAAGAGATCCTCAACATCCCAGATGACATTCCCAAGGACCTGCTCGACCGCGCCGAGTGCGTGATCGTTCTCCCCTCTGTCAAGAAAGTCGCCATCGGCATTGGCGGGGCTTTCGGCCGGGGCGTTATGGTCTGCCGCACGGGCGAGCACTTTACCGGATCCTGGGGCGCACCTGCCATGTACGCCCTCGAGGGTGGGAACTTCGGCTTTCAATTAGGCGCACAGGCCACTGACTTTGTCTTGCTGGTGGTAAATCCGCGCGGGGCTGAATCGCTGATGGGAAGCAAGATCAAACTCGGAGCCGATGCCTCTGCCGCAGCTGGTCCCAAGGGACGTACGGCCGCCGCAGCTACGGACCTGGTGATGCGCGCGGAGATTCTCTCGTATTCTCGTTCTCGCGGCCTGTTCGCTGGAATTTCTCTCGAAGGTTCAACCCTGCGTCCTGACAATGGAGCCAACGAAAAACTCTACGGGCGAAAGCTCACCGCGAAGGAAATTTTGCGTGACGGCAAGGTATCAAGTCCTGCTGCCGCTCACCTGCTGGATGCCGAGTTGACGAAAGCTTCACCGAAGAACCTGTCCGATCCGAAGTCGTTACAATAACGACAGTATGGAGGGCAGCGGTTTTCGCTGTCCTCCTTCCAACTTCCTTAGAGCGCTTCGGAAACGCACCGCCGATCGCGCCGCCAAGCAATCACGAGTTTTTCTACCTCTCATCACATTAAAGCCGGGCAGAATTTACGCGATGTTAAAAGGTAGTTCATCAGTTCTTAACCAAGCCAACGCTACGATGTAGTACTCACTTAACCAAGATCTGTCAGGACATGGTCCACGTTTTGGCAGTTCTACTTTTTGCCAGGAGAAGAGAAAAATGAAGCGAGTCACGGCTTTCGCGCTTACGCTTATGCTAGGGGCATTGGCGGCGCAGGCTCAGCAGAGCACGACGACTACGATTACCAGGAAAAAGACGACGGTCACCAGGATCGACCCGGCCCTCGCAGAACAACTGAACCAACTAAAGCAGGCCATTGATGCTCAGCAGCAGGAAATCAGGCAATTGAGCCAGCAGGTCCAGAGCCGTGACCAGCAAGTGCAGGAGCTGCAACAGAGGCTCGATCAAAGTCAGGCGGCAACCTCGCAGGCCGCGTCCAAAGCTGATGCCGCAGCGTCGCAAACCGCGGAGCAGCAGCAGACCGTGACTGCGCTCAAAGGCGATGTTTCCGACCTGAAGAACAATACGACGAACTCGGCCCTTGCTTTGCAGGAGACCCAAAAGCTGATCCATGACTCGGAGAGCCCACTGGCAATCCGTTATAAGGGCATAACCATTACCCCGGGGGGATTTCTCGCCGCAGAGAGTGTATGGCGCTCACACGCATTGGGAGCGGACATCAACACGCCTTTCAATTCCATTCCCATGCCCGGCGCGGATGTAGACAAGCTGAGTGAATTCTTCGGCTCCGGCCGTCAATCCCGGGTTGCGTTTTTGGCGGAAGGCAAACTGAGCCATGCCAAACTTTCGGGGTATGTCGAGGCCGATTTCCTTTCCGGGGGCATTACTTCCAATAATAACCAGAGCAACAGTTACTCCATGCGTCAGCGGCAAATCTGGGGACAGGCCGCGTTGAACGATGGCCTGAGCTTCACCGGCGGGCAAATGTGGAGCCTGGTGACTGAAACTAAGAAAGGCTTGGACAACCGCACCGAAGCTTTGCCTATGAATATCGATCCGCAATATAACGTCGGCTTCAGCTGGGCACGCCAGTATGGGTTTCGAGTAGTGAAGAATTTTGACAACAAGTTCTGGCTTGGCGCGTCGGTTGAAAATGCTCAGGCAATTTTCTCCGCCAGCGGCAACGCACAGAACTTTGTATTGGGATCCGCCGGCAGCGGCGGAGGTTTGTACAATGCATCCGCGACTTATAGCTTTAATCCTTCACCTGACTTCGTTTTCAAGGCCGCCGCTGAGCCTGGCTTTGGACACTTCGAGGTTTTCGGTGTGGTGCGCCGCTTCCGCGACCGAATTTATCCCGGCGCGACTGCCGCAACTCCAACAGCAGCTGGAGCCTACAACTTCTCGACCACAGCTGGCGGTGTGGGCGCCAATGCGCGAGTCTCTCTTGCGCATAAACATATCGATATCGGCGGCCACTTCCTTGGCGGCGATGGTATGGGCCGCTACGGTAGCTCAGGTCTTCCGGATGTGACCGTGAACCCCAATGGCACGCTTGCGCTCTTGAAGAGCGCTCAGGGCCTCGGCATCCTGGAATTTCATGCTGCTAAGTTCGACGTCTACTTCAACACAGGCGCTGAGTTTGTTGGACGACATTATCAATTCAACTCTGCAGGCAAGACCGTTGGCTATGGTTCACCCACGGCTAATAATTTCGGTTGTTACACTGAAAACGTTCCCGGCACCCCAACTAGTGGTCAGTTCCCCACCTCGTCCAGCGGATTCCTGCCTAGCAATCCAGCCAATTGCACCGCGAACACGCGCAGCGTAATCGAAGGCACGACCGGTTTTTGGTATCGCTTCTACAAAGGGCCAAAGGGCACGGTTCAGGTCGGCCCGCAGTACTCCTATTTCATGCGTAACTCGTGGGAGGCTTGCGGTACGTCAGCCCTTACAGGTCCTTGCGTGAACTCCCACTTAACAGCCCCGCATGGCAACGAAAACATCTTTGAAACTTCTTTCCGGTACTATCTACCTTGACGAGAACTTCATTCCTAACTCATGGCTTCGGTAGCTGCCGAGGCCATTTTTTTGTGTCGAAACTTTAGCTAATCACAGCGCACAGCTAACCTAGTTGCCTGTAGTCACCTGAGTTTGCGAACTGATTAACTGTTTCTGTCAATAGATCTATTCTCTTAAATAAAGATGGATCACGTTCGCCACCCGGCGAACCGTTTTTGTTTAGCTTTTAACTCGATTTGGCTTCACTATCTTGTGACGATAGTTTTCCACCACTTTCGTGCCAAGACCTTCGTGACCCAATTTCACAACCTACTAAGGTGTTCGTCTGATTGTTGATGTCCAGTAACGTTTGTACTTTGGCGGTAGGGCCCATCTACATTCCTAAGTTTTGAAGATATCCCGTGGTAGGGAAGCGCATTCGCGTGTGCGATCAATACAGAACTAGGAGGATGAATGAAGTTAGTAGCGTTGGGGGCAGTGTTATTAAGTGCGGTGGCATCGGCACAGGTGCCGCAATCAAAGCATGTGTGGGTCCTTACTGAAGAGAACCACAGTTATGAAGCGACAATTGGCAATTCGAGCATGCCTTATTTCAATTCGCTCGCGACCAAGTATGGCCTGGCCACTCAGTACTACTCGGAGCAGCACAACTCTATCTCGGCATTGATGTGGCTGGTTTCAGGGCAACCGATCACGGGTGATAACTCGACTACCACCTGCTACAACGTGAATAATCTGGGGCGGCAGTTAATCGCGCAAGGTGATAAGTGGCGTTCTTATCAGGAAGATTTGCCTTACCCCGGTTTTCAGGGAATTAGTAACCTGAATTACGTTCGGCGCCACAACCCCATTATCGATTTCGCGGATACTTGTACGTCGAGTCAGAAAATCAATTCAGTCCCATATACGCAATTAGCTGCGGACATCGCGAATCATGCAACCCCGAATTTCGCCTACATTACACCTAACCTTACCCATGATGCGCATAACGGTACGTTGGCGGCCGCAGACGACTGGATGTCACAACACGTTCCCGCCATCCTGGCATTGCCGGAATTTCAGCCCGGGGGCGACGGCATTCTGTTCATCGTATGGGACGAGGCTGATCTTTCGAGCGATGGCTTTACGCAAGATAATCGCTGCGCCTCGAGCATTCCCAGCGGCTGCGGAGGACGGCTATCGACACTAGTTATCGGTCCTCAGGTGAAGCCTGGATACAGGTCTTCGACGCGTTATGACCACGCTAACTTGCTCAGTACGGTTTGCGCGGTAATGGGACTTTCCTCGTGCCCGGGGGCCGGCGCTGTCGCACTCCCAATGAACGATTTCTTCAACACCGTCACTATTTCAGCCCCCTTTGCGAATGCCGCTGTAGCCTCGCCGGTGCGCATTCAAGCAACTACCTCGAACACCTCCCCCGTGCACACGATGCAGCTGTATGTCGACAATGCTCTGAAGTATCGGGTTACGGGCAATTCCATAGATACGAGTCTGCCCTTACCCGCAGGTCAGCACTTCGTTGTTGCTCAATCCTGGGATGCCGCAGGCGGAATTCATAAACGCGGTATTTATGTGAATGTGCAGCCTCAGGCCGTGGTTGTGACCAATCCTGCTCCTGAGGCCGTAGTTGGAGCGCAGGTTCAGGTGGGAGCAATTGCAGGCGGTCAAAATAAAGTCAGCAAAATGCAGCTTTATGTTGATGGGAACTCACAATTTCAGAGCAGCGGCAACACGCTGAATACTTCTATTTCGCTTTCGGCGGGGAGCCACACCCTCGCGGTGGAAGCCGCCGATAGCGCCGGAAACCTGGCCACGAATAAGTTTTCTGTGACCTCGGCCAGACCGTCGATACGTATTCTCTCGCCAGCCACGCCGACCAGCCTTCTATCGCCGATATTCGTTTCGGCCACGTCGATCGACCCAACCCCGGTCAGGACTATCCAGATTTACGAAGACCATAATTTGATTTATCAGGTCACAGGAACTGGAGTTCAGGCGACCATACCAATATCGGTTGGGCAGCATTTGTTAGCAGTACAGGCGTGGAATACCGCGGGCCAGACTTATAAACAGGAAGTCAATCTGAATGTGATGGGCGTCCCGATCACTATTTCTTCGCCAAAGCCGAACTCGACGGTAAGTTCGCCCGTAACCATAACAGCGTCGGCCCCGAGCGGCAGCACGGTGAAGACGATGCAGATTTACATCGATGACAAAATGCTCTATCAGGTGTCTGGCAACTCAATCACCCATTCGTTCGCATCGTCATCCGGCCAACACAAAATTGTGGCCAAGGGCTGGGATGCCAACGGCGTGGGCTGGTTCTCGACTGAATTCATCACGGTCAATTAGCTGTTAAGGCAGGAACGTCGCGGCAGCGTTGCGAATCTCCTGCCATTTCGGCCTATTCTTCGATTGCTTCGACCTGCTTTTTGGGCGGAGTTTCCTTCCTCTCCCCACTAGATCCCCTAGGTGCGAGGAGCGCGTTCTCCGTAAAAACTGTTAAGTGCCCTATTGCTTCAGGGATCTCCTGCCGACAGTGCCCGGCCGAACCATCGGACCTACGTCCGAAGTGCCAATGGGGTGGATTAGAATACATCCATTCTGTCTTAACCTGCATTCTTATCATAAAGATGGTAATGGACGACCAGCCCTGGGCGAATGAAGGTTCACCGGGGCGTTTTATAAATTTTTCGGCTGCAGGTTGTTCGCTTTAATCCCAATTTCTATGCACTTTCGGCACTTTCGATCATTTGCCCTGGCTGCTGTGTTTTTTGTGCTTGAGGGTGCGGGCGTTGGACAGGGTCCGACGCTCATAAATCTCGACCAGGCCATTGATCTGGCCCTGGCACATAACCACGCATTGCAAGCCACTCGTACCACGATCCTGCAAAATCAGGCGCAGGAAATAACAGCCAATCTCCGGCCCAATCCGACGTTAGGGGCGGATACGCAATTCGTGCCTTTTTTCAGCCCACAAGATTTTTCGGGCGATAATCTGAATAACGTCCAGCAATTCGATATTGGAATCGGGTATTTATTTGAGCGCGGTCACAAACGCCAGCGCAGGTTGCAGGCGGCCCGCGATCAGACGGCGATGACACGCGCCCAGGTCACCGACGCCGAACGGACCCTGGCCTTCAATGTCGGGCAGCAATTCATCAGTGTTTTACTCGCGGAGTCCACTCTTCAGTTCGCCCTGCAGGACCTTCAAGGCTTTCAGCAGGCGGTCGATATCAGCGAAGCGCAACTTAAGGCGGGTTACATCGGCGAAGGTGATTATCTAAAAATCAAACTGCAATTGCTGCAATTTCAGACCGATGTCTCGTCCGCACGGCTGGCGAAAGCGCAAGCGCTTGTCGGCTTGCGTGAATTGTTGGGCTACAACGCAGTTCCCGCTAATTACGATGTCGTGGGAGACCTGGCGTACCAGCCGCTTAAAGCAAATGTGGAGGATTTACAAATGCGCGCCATGCGAGAACGTCCCGACTTTCGCGCCGCGGAATTGGGAATCACCGCAGCCCAAAGCCAGATACGTCTCGCCCAGGCCAATGCCAAAGTCGACGTAACCGGCACCTACGATTTCACCCATGTTTCGGGTGAGAACACGGCTTCGATCTTTGCCAACTTTCCTCTTCCAATTTTCGACCGTAATCAAGGCGAAATTGCGCGCACCCGTTACGCGCTTACGCAGGCGCAACAGCAGCAGCAAGCGGCGAGTGATACCGTGCTCTCTGACGTCGCCAACGCCTTCGAGGCCGTCCATAGCAATGAAGAAGTAGTGCAGCTCTACACTTCCGGATACCTGAAGCAGGCGCAGGACTCACGTGACATCAGCGAGTATGCCTATAAACGCGGCGCCGCGAGCCTTTTAGATTATCTCGATGCCGAACGCAGTTACCGCTCGATTCAATTAGCTTATCGCCAGGCGCTCGCCTCTTACATGACGGCATTGGAGCAACTCAAAGAAGCGGTGGGAACGAGGAACCTGCCATGAAAATCCGCAAGCGCTTACGGCGACAGGTTGCAGTTGCCGCATTGTCCGCGATGTTGCTGTTGCTGGTTGGCTGTGAAAGTTCGGGACCCAATCCCTCAGCTAACTCCAAGGCCGGCGGCGATTCGAATAATCCCGAGTTGTTTGATATCCCGCAAAATCAGATGTCGCATGTGCAAGTGTTGACGGTTCAACCCACGACCTTGACGCGGTCACTGCGACTCACAGGCGCTGTGGCCTACAACGGATTTCACACCACGCCGGTTATTACGCAAGTGAGTGGTCCGGTTAGCCGGGTGGTCGTAGCGCCAGGGGAACGTGTTGCCCAATCTCAGCCGCTGCTTTACGTAGCTAGCCCGGATTATTCGCAACTTCGCACTAACTACTTAAAGGCCAAGGATGCGTATGCGCTTGCCCAAAAGGCATACACACGCGCTCAGGACCTGTATCAGCATCATGCTATCGCTGAACAGAATTTGGAGCAGGCTGAATCCGCTGAGGTCCAGGCGGGCGGCGACTTAGTCGCGGCGCAAGCTGCATTGAAAGTCATGGGAATCACCGATCCCGACGCGCTGGTGAAAGCTCCACCATCGTTCGAAGTTCCCGTCAAAGCGCCGATTGGCGGCCTGGTGGTGGAGCAAGACGTCGCCGTGGGCCAACTGCTTCAACCCGGCAGCACCCAATGTTTCATGATTTCGAACACCAACACTGTATGGGTGCTGGTCAATGTGTACCAAAAAGATTTGCCATATGTACGCGTGGGCGACTCGGTCAGCATTCAGACCGACGCGTACCCTGATGTTTTCCACGGAAAAATCGCATACGTTGCGGCGTCTCTCGATCCAAACACCCGCACTTTGCAGGCGCGAATTGAAACCCCCAATCCTGGTGACAAGCTCAAGAAAGATATGTACGTAGTAGCAACAGTGAATGCCGGCGCGATCAAACACGCAATTGCGCTGCCCGATGCCGCCGTCCTGCGCGATACCGAGAACCAGCCGTTCGTGTACGTCGCGGACGCTTCAAACCAGTTTTCCAGGCGCTCGGTCACGCTGGGCGAAAGCGTAAATGGACAGACAGAAATTACCAGCGGCTTGAAAGCTGGGGATCGAGTTATCGGGAATGGCAGCTTGTTCCTCCAATTCGCAAACTCGTTGCAACGCTAGTTTTGGAACTGTGGGAGCGACGGGTGTCTCGCCCGTCCGATTCGGAAGGGTGCATAGACTCGGGGCGGTTTTTGCTGACAGCAGTTCCAGCAATAACAAGGAAATTGAGAATGGTGTCCACCAGAACTGAATGATCCACCGAATCGTACAAGCCGCCCTTCGGCAGAAGTTCCTGGTGTTGATGCTGACCGCATTCATCACTGTCGGGGGCATCATCTCGTTTCAGAGAATGCCGGTGGATGCATACCCGGACCTCGCTCCGCCGCAGGTTGAAATTATTACCCAGTGGCCCGGTCACGCCGCGGAAGAAGTTGAACGCCTGGTCACTCTTCCTCTCGAACTGGAAATGAACGGCGTCCCGCACATGATCGTGATGCGGTCCATTTCCCTCTACGGGCTCTCCGATCTGAAGCTCACTTTCGAAGATAGTACCGACGATTATTTTGCGCGGCAGATTGTTTTCGAGCGTCTGGCGCAAGCGACATTGCCGACGGGAGTGACTCCCTCAATGGCGCCATTGTTCAGCCCCAGTGGCTTGGTGTACCGCTATGTGCTTGAGAGTCCCGATCGCAGTCCGCAAGAATTAAAGACGATAGAAGACTGGGTCATTGAACGGGCCTACCGATCAGTTCACGGCGTGGCTGACGACTCCGGCTTTGGCGGAATGACCATGCAGTATCAAGTACTGCTCGATCCCGCCCGCATCTACGGATACCACCTTACGATTCCGCAGGTCACAGCGGCGCTCGCCGCCAACAACTCAAACGCCGGCGGCGGTTTTTATTCCCAAGGCGGGCAGTTCTATTACGTCCGCGGCATCGGGCTGGTTCGAAACACGGACGACATAGCAAACGTCGTGGTCGGCGCCAACAAAGGCGTTCCCATCCGGGTGCGAGACATCGGTGAAGTCACCATCGGCCACGCCCCGCGCCTGGGCCAATTCGGTTTCCAGAAAAATGACGATTCGGTTGAGGGCGTCATTCTCATGCTCCGCGGCGAGCAGACGCAAAATGTTTTGAAGGATGTTGAAGCCAAGACCGAAGAACTAAACCGCGACATCCTTCCGCACGATGTGAAGATCAAGCCTTTCTACGACCGCAGCGAACTCGTACACCTGACCACAGACACCGTCGAAAGCAACCTGCTGCGCGGCATGGTGCTGGTCTTGATCGTGCTGATTTTCTTTCTGGTCAGCATTCGGGCGGCCATCATCGTGGCCCTCACTATTCCGCTCTCGCTTTTGTTCGCCTTCATCGTGCTTCATGCCCACGACGTTGCTGCCAATTTACTTTCCATCGGCGCGATTGATTTCGGGATCGTCATCGACGGCACGGTAGTGATGGTTGAGAACATCTATCGCGAACTGGCTGAACGGGCGGGGCAGCAGTACAACCTGCACGAGGTTCTTCTCGCCGCCGCTAAGGACGTTGACCGTCCGATTTTTTATTCAGTCGCCGTGATTCTCGCTGGCTACCTGCCGATCTACGGATTAGGTGGCCCATCGGGAAAACTCTTCCATCCCATGGCGGAGACGATGTCGTTTGCGCTGATCGGCGCGCTGATTTTGACCCTCACCCTGATTCCGGTGCTTGCGTCTTATTGGTTCAGAAGCGGCGTTCGCGAGCAAAAGAACCGGGCCTTCGAATGGATGAAAGACAAATACGCCTTTCAGCTGGATTGGGCGCTCGATCACCCCAAACTTACCATGGTGATCGCGACCCTGATCTTCGGTGCCAGCCTGTTGCTGATCCCATTCATCGGCGGCGAATTCATGCCGCACCTCGAC
>DATNAF010000247.1:0-4496 GCA_035572845.1 Terriglobales bacterium | reverse complement strand
CCCAGAAAACCTACGCAGCGCCATGAAGCTGCACTTCGTCGAAACCATGGACCAGGTGCTCGCTATAGCCCTGGAACAGCCGTTGCCTGAAATTGACCTCCCGGCCGATGCTTCGCAGAACATCCCGTTAACCGGGCCGTCTGAAGGTCCTGCAGCGCATCAGTAGATAGCAGATTCATCGATGGGGTCACGGGCGTCCCGCCCGTGCTGTTTCGAACTTTTCCGTCAGCAGCCCTCTACCCAACCTTTCGCCGCCGCACTACAATTTCATTACTGCTGCGATGTTCAGGCGCACCTCGATTCACGTTAAAGGCACGACAGGGCTGGCGATTGCCGCTGTGATCATGATCGCGGTGCTGATCGCATTTCCTGCCTATCGAGTGTTCCTCGCGATCAGTATTGGAATCGGCATTGTTGTTGCTCTCATCCTGCACCTCCGGAACCGGTACCATCCCATCGGAGAGAAGGATGTCGAAAACAAACGTCCATTGGGCCTGGACTGACATCCCGCGACTTGCAAGTTCTGCTTGGAACCCAGAAACTGGACTGTGCGCGTTCTCTCAAGATTCATGACTTCGGCCTTGGCGCCAAGCCAATTCCCCGCGCCGGCGGTTCCGGAAGTTGCGTTTCTGGGCCGCTCGAACGTAGGCAAATCGAGCGTCATCAATTCCCTGCTGGGAACGAAAATTGCCAAAACCAGCTCTACTCCCGGACGCACCCGGGCCATTAATTTTTTCGAAGTTCGTTGGCCGGGAAAGCCGCATCCCGAGGTGGTTTTCTCAGATCTTCCGGGTTACGGCTACGCGCGCGTGCCGCGTGACATCACCGACCAGTGGTCGGGATTTATCGATCCTTACTTAAAGGAACGCCGCAGCCTTGCTCTCTGCCTGGCTCTGGTGGATTTGAATGTTCCGCCGCAGGCCAGCGACCAGGAACTCCTCGAGTTTTTAAACTCCATCAACCGCCCGTTCCTCATGGTGGGGACCAAAGCCGATAAATTATCCGGCAATGCCCTGCGCAAATCGATGGACGCATTCACCCGAAGCTTGCCAGGATTGCGGGTCGTGCCCTATTCAGCGCGCACCGGCACTGGCCGCGACCAACTCTGGCAGGAAATTCGAAGTGCAACTCAGAATTTCTCTTCCGTATCGCGCGAACTCGGCTCTGACCCCGGCATTTCTGAGGTGAGCTAATTCGTTACCTTTGGAATCCGATCACACCAGCTCACATTCGGTATATTGAAGCGTGGCTATTTACCTGATCACCGGAGTTGCCGGCTTCATCGGCTCATCGCTCGCGCGGGCAGTTCTCGCCCAAGGCGACGAAGTTCGCGGCGTTGATAATTTCTCGACCGGCAACCGTGCAAACCTGGACGAGATCCTTGGCCAAATTGATTTTCGTGAAATCGATCTACTCAACCTGGACGCGCTCCGCGATGCCTGCCGCGGCGTAGATTACATTTTTCATGAGGCAGCGGTCCCTTCAGTACCGAAGTCTGTGCTCGATCCGCTGGGCAGCAACCGGGCAAATATAGATGGCACGGTGCACCTGCTCATCGCCGCGCGCGATGCCAAGGTTAAGCGCGTGGTGTATGCGGCGTCTTCATCGGCGTATGGCGACACGCCCACGCTTCCCAAGCATGAAGCAATGTTACCCAATCCTAACTCGCCTTATGCCGTGGCCAAACTGGCGGGCGAATATTACATGACATCGTTCTACCGGTGTTATGGACTCGAAACCGTTTCTCTGCGCTATTTCAATATTTTCGGGCCTCGCCAAGACCCGAGTTCACCGTATTCCGGCGTGCTGGCGAAGTTCATCACCCAGATGCTGAATGGCGAAGCGCCTACGATTTTTGGCGACGGCGCTCAAAGCCGCGACTTTACTTATATTCAAAACGCGGTCGAGGCGAACCTGCTGGCGATAAAAGCTCCGGCCTCGCAAGCTGCCGGACAGGTATTTAATGTTGCGACAGGCAAGCGCGCCGACCTCAATCAGGCATTCGAACTTCTAAAAAAGATCACGGGGTATAAGGGTGATGTGAAATACGCGCCCTCACGTTCCGGCGATGTAATGCACTCCCTGGCCGATTTATCGCGAACTGAGAAGCACCTCGGCTACAAACCATGCGTGGGCTTTGAGGAAGGCTTGCAGCGTACTGTGGACTGGTATCGCGAACAGCAGTCGGCGATCACTGGAAAACAGACTGTTCTGCGGTAAACAATGGGCTGCTGGTCTATTTTAGTTACCTCGGGAACTTTCTCGGTTGTAATGCTGAGAGATAGAGTTAATCCATGACCTCGAGCGCGGGCACCGGCAAAATCTATCTTTGCCTGCAATGCGAAATGTCTGAGTCGAAGTGTTCCTGCGAGAAGTATTGCTGCAATTGCCAAAGCCAATTGGGCGTAAGGTTGTGCCAGGACGGACTTCTGTATTGTCCCGCCTGCCGCGAAGCCTGTGGCTATCACACCTCTGCTGAAGAAGCCTAGGAACTTAGCTCTTCAGATCACCACAGTTTCCTGGTACTCACCAAAGACCGCCCGCATCGCATCAGAGATTTCTCCCACGGTCGCATAAGCTTCAACGGCATGCACAATCTTCGGCATCAGGTTCTCGCCTGAGCGTGCAGCAGTTCGAATCATCTCGATCGCGTTCTTCCACTCTGTCTGGTTCCGTTTTGCACGTAAGGCGCGCAGCCGCTCTACCTGCTTGCGCTCTAATGATTCGTCGATGCACTGAATGGGAAGCTGTCCGCGACTCTCCTGCGTAAAGCGGTTTACACCTACAACGGTCGATTCCCCACTCTCAACCGATTTCTGCTGTTCGTATGCTGCATTTTGAATTTCCTGTTGCACGAATCCGCGCTCAATAGCTTTCAACATGCCCCCGAGCGCATCAATTTTCTCGAGATAATCCCATGCCCGCTTTTCAATTTCGTCGGTCAACGATTCGACGAAATACGATCCCGCCAGCGGATCAATGGTGTTAGGCACGCCGGATTCGAATGCCACAATCTGCTGGGTACGCAACGCAATCCGCGCCGCCTGCTCGGTCGGCAACGACAAAGCTTCATCAAAAGAATTGGTGTGCAGTGATTGCGTGCCGCCCAGCACCGCTGCCATGGCCTGGATCGCGGTACGCACAATATTATTTTCCGGCTGCTGCGCGGTCAGGGTAGATCCCGCAGTCTGAGTATGAAAGCGCAGCATCCACGATCGGGGATTCGTCGCGCCAAGCTTTTCGCGCATCATTCGCGCCCACATTCGCCGGGCCGCACGGAACTTCGCTACCTCTTCCAGGAAAATGTTGTGAGCATTAAAAAAGAAAGAGAGCCGCGGAGCAAATACGTCCACATCAAGCCCGGCTTTCTGCGCAGCTTCTACATAGGCGCGGCCATTGCTAAGCGTGAAGGCAACTTCCTGCACTGCCGTAGCTCCGGCCTCACGCATGTGATATCCGGAGATGGAAATGGTGTTCCATTCCGGCACGTTGTCGTTCGCCCACGCAAATAAATCCGTGACCAGCCGCATCGCCTGCGTGATCGGATAGATGTAAGTTCCGCGCGCAATGTATTCTTTCAATACATCGTTCTGCACCGTCCCTGAAAGCTTGCGAATGTCTGCGCCCTTTTTGCGCGCGACCGCAACATACAACGCCAGCAGAATCGGCGCGGTCGCATTGATAGTCATTGAAGTTGAGATTTTCGCCAGATCGATTCCGTTGAACAATCGCTCCATGTCTTCAATCGAGTCGATAGCGACTCCTACTTTTCCGACTTCACCAACTGCCAATGGATGGTCCGAATCGAGCCCAATCTGCGTGGGGAGATCAAACGCTACCGACAACCCGGTAGTGCCATGGGCCAGGAGATATTTGTAACGTTTGTTGGATTCTTCGGCGTCCCCCATGCCCGCATACTGGCGCATGGTCCACAATCGCCCGCGATACATGGTCGGCTGAACCCCGCGCGTGTAAGGAAAATCGCCGGGATAGCCGTCTTGCTGGTCGTAGTCCCACTTCTCCAAATCGGCAGGGGAGTAAATCGCTCGTACCGGAATACGGGAAGAAGTTTCAGGATCGATCGGGATCGCCGGCGCTTTAGGCTTTTGGGGCACGTTTATTTCTTTCTGCGCGATTTCACGAAAGAGCTAACGCCAAACCAGCCGAACATCAAGGTGAATCCCACTGCTGCAGCTACCCTGGATCCTGAGGCTTTACCGGCGTGGTAGACACCATATTCTCTAATCGTTCCCACCAATCCAGCCACCGCAAATGCAACAAAAACAAAGCCCGTGACCTCCAACCAGAGCTGCCCGATAACACCAGTAAAGTGGCGAAATGTCGTCCGTGCGCCGGTCAAGACAGCGCCATAGGTCCGTGTACGCTTTACTTGTTGTCCTGCGATGCGTGCTGCTATGCCCAGCTTGCGGCCGGTCGAGATGTTTGCCATTTGCTCTCGATTTTACCAATCTCCGGGTTTAGAATACTTTCAAGGC
>DATNAF010000246.1:0-5021 GCA_035572845.1 Terriglobales bacterium | reverse complement strand
TTCGTCCACTCCGAGTTGCTCCACAATAATTTGCTTCACTTTTTCATCAACGGCTGCCATGATTTTCCTCGCTCAGAATTTAGATGGGACTGCCGGGGCAAAGGGAAATCCTAATTGTTGCTGGAGCTTAAGGTCAAACGGTAAGCAAGGTTCGGGATGCGCTGCGGAGCTGTCATTCAACGTTTCGTGACAACCTGGGATAAGAAGGCTTTGGCATACCCAAGTTCTGGACGTGTTGACGTACTCCCGGCGCAAACTTTCACGAGTTGTTGGAAATAGCCAGCGGCTTCCTCCCTATGTTTCGCCATTTCGGCTGCGCGACCTGCCCCATAAAGCGAGTTGAATCTGTTCGGATTTATCTTGAGGGTGGTCCCATATTCAGCCAATGCCTCTTCAGGATGATTCGTCTCCAGCAGCATGTCAGCCAGCATTTCGCGTGCAGGAAGATCACCAGTGGCGCCAAAGACGCCATTCCGCTGCTTGTCGGCTATTGCACGTAGCAGGCGAAGGCCATTTTCGTTGTGGCCTTCAGCATGGTCAGCCCACGCTTCGGCTTCCTGCTCTTGTTGTTTGACCCACCCCGCAAACGGAAGTCTCCGCGCGACAACTTGCTTGTAGATGGAATCAATCTGCGTGATGTTCTCGCGAGCTCGCGCCACTTCTCCTTGGCGCGCTGCTCCAATTGCGCGAGCGAAATAGGTAATTGTGTCGTCGCCGAACTGCGTGCCCGGAACTAGGGTTAATTCACTCGCCTGGGCCCATTGGTGCAATTCCATAACGTAGGCTGCTGAATATGCGACGAGAGCATAAATCTTCGGGTCCGAATTATCCCCGTACATGCTCTTTACGTTCGGAAGGTCTTTCACGGTATCCAAAAGCTTCTTGGCTTCCATATCGCGGCCACATTGAAGATAGGCATACATCAGGAATTCCATCGCGTGGTATTCGTGGCCCCGATCCTCCATGTCACTACTACTTGCGTTGCGGCTTGCAGCGAGTGAGGCTAGATTTGACTGGATGTCTTCTTGCCACATTCCGAGTTGGGCAAAAATGTGCGACGGCATGTGGAGGGCGTGCGGCGCAGCGGGTGCAATCAAGGCATAGCGTCGCGCGGCTGGCAAACCTAGCTCCGCCAAGTCTGGCTTGTCATAAGCGTGAATCAGATAGTGAGCCACGCCGGGATGGTTAGGATCCTTGGCGAACAATGGTTCCAGCAGTCTTGCTGCTTCCCGGCGCTTTTCATGGCGAGGGTCGTCATCGCGGTCAGCATCAATCAGACCATAGGCATAGAACGCCGTAGCTTCATAGTCGTCGGGATAGTCCCGATGCAGCTTTTCCATTCCCGTGAGATACCGTTGCAAGCGATTGTTATCGTTCTCTGTCGAGTCCCGATATAGGGCAGCGAGAGCAGCAATGTACTCGCGCTCACGTTTGCGTGAAGGGTTCAGTGAAATTGCCAAGGACGTTTCGCGCCAGCCACTTTCGCGAGCTGCCGTGTCGGGCATGCCCCATCGCCAAAAACTCTTGGCGATTCCCCAATGCGCCATCGCGCACTTTGGATCATCTTTCGCAACCTGCCGAAAGGTGGCCTCCGCCGTCTCAAACGCAAACGAGTGCAGCAGTGCGACTCCGCGTTCAAACTCATTCTGAACCGCTGGCGCGCAGGATGTCGGAAAATGTACCGTGCCCAATGCCCGCTTGGTCAAGCCATGTTCATGGGCTGGTTGCGCTAATACTGCCGGGCAAAACGTCACGAGGAAAAAGAACAGTACGGTTGATCGATACACTTTTAATCTCGAACCAGGAGTCTACAATCGGCTTGAGAGTACAAACAAGAGGTCGATTTGCTCTTAACCCTTTGGAGGATAGAACATCTGAAGGCACGGCTTGCGGTTGCCACCCTTCGACGGACCGGAGACTTGATCGACCGAACTGATGCACCGTGCGTGGCTGAACACTCGTTGCTCTGATACGCTCACGATTAATATGCGAGCCGTCGTCCAACGCGTAAACCGTGCGCAGGTAACCGTCGGCCAAGAAGTCGTGGGAAAGATTGGGCCTGGGTTGCTGGTTCTTCTTGGCATCGCCAAAACCGACACACAGGCGGACGCGGAATATCTGGCGGCAAAGATCGTGGGCTTGCGCGTCTTCGAAGACCAAAATGGAAAGATGAACTTGTCTTTAGCAGAGACGAATGGCGCCATTCTCGCAGTTTCGCAATTCACACTTTACGGTGATGTGCGGAAAGGCAGGCGGCCGTCGTTCGATGACGCTGCTTCGCCCGAATTGGCTCGCGAGCTGTACGAAGATTTTGTGGCGAAAATTCGCGAGTCAGGCGTGATCTGCGAAACCGGCCGGTTCCAGGCGATGATGCAGGTGGAACTGATGAACGACGGCCCGGTGACGATTCTGCTGGACTCAAACCGGGCATTCTGAACAGATTGATTCCCCGCTTCCCGCGCGCTCCGGCAGTTTTTGCGTTCGAACTGACTGGGCGGCCGTGGACGACCGTCGCTACATTTTCGTCTCCCTCTGTGGCATTGCTCCGTGAACCTCAGTGTGCTCTGTGGTGCAGGTTTTGAATTTAGAAACACTGGTGGAAAGATCCCAAGTCAGTTGGAAGCGAGATCGGCGATGCGAAGCGCCTGAACGGCCGCCTTTACATCGTGAGTACGAATGACGTGCGCGCCCTTCAACGCCGCGATTACTTCAGCCCCCAGAGAAGCAAAAGCGCGCGCTTCCACCGGTACATCTTTTTTCTGCCCACCCGAAGTCGCGAGTGCGCGTCCGAGAAATGATTTCCGCGAAACCCCCGCCAGCAGCGGAAAGCGTAGTTCCTGAAATTCGCTGAAACGCCGCAGTAAAGGATAATTCTCTTCGAACCCTTTCCCGAAGCCGAAACCGGGATCAATTACCATGCGATCGCGTTTTATTCCGGCTGCCAGCGCCGCATCGGCTCTCTGCCGCAGTTCTTTTTTAATCAGCATCACGATGTCCGGGACCGTGGGCAGCGAACGCCATTCGTCCGGACGTCCTCGTGTATGCATCAGCACGACGCCGCAGCCCAAGCTTGCCAAAGTGGATTTCATCGCCGCGTCCCATTGCATTCCGGAAACGTCATTCACGATCTCTGCTCCAGCTTCCACGGCACTGCGGACGACTTTCGCCTTATAGCTGTCGATAGAAATAATCGCCGACGGTCGCGCCTTTTTTGTGCAGCCAATCACCGGCAGCACTCGGCGCAGTTCTTCTTCCGCGGAAACAGCAGGATTTTCAGCTCCCACTCGCGCTCCTGGCCGTGTAGATTCGCCGCCGATGTCAACGATGTCCGCCCCTTCGTCAAGCAATTTCAGCGCGTGGACCACGGCTGCATCGGGCGTCAGGTATTCGCCGCCATCTGAAAATGAGTCCGGGGTGACGTTCACAATTCCCATGACCAGCGTTCGCTTGCCGAGTTCCAGTGAACGGCTGCCGAGGTTCCATGTAAAAACAGGGCGCACGGCCTAATTCTCTCATTGCTTACGGAAGTTGGGTGCGGCATCCTCGCCGCACAACCTCAGCAGAAGTGTGCTCGCGCGGGCAAGGACGCCCGCGCCGCCAAAGAGCATTATCGACGCTTTATGCCCAGTGCTAAAATCACCAGTGTAGATGCGATATCGCCAACTGCTTGCGTCCGTGATTTGCGCCGCGCTGGCATTGATTTTCTTCGTGCAAGATGCGGCTGCCGCTACGCACAAGCCGCACATCTCCCTCAAGAAGCAGATTGAAACAATTCTCGCGCAACCCGATCTGGCCCGCGGCTTCTGGGGAATTGAGATAGCGTCGGCCACGACCGGCAAGGTCTTCTACTCGTTCAATTCCACCAAGCTTTTCACGCCGGCTTCGAATACTAAGTTGTTCACCACTGCCGCCGCGCTGGCGCTGATTGGTCCCGATTACAAATTTCGCACCACGGTTGAAACTAACGGTTCGCTCGATAAATACGGTCGTCTAACAGGCGACGTCATCCTGGTCGGCCGCGGCGATCCTACTCTTTCCGGCCGTGAACTTCCCTACACCACGCACACCCAACGTGACGCTGATCCGACCAAAGTCCTTGAGCAACTGGCGGACGAGCTTGCAAAAAAGGGCGTGAAATACGTCGATGGTGACCTGATCGGCGACGATTCGTATTTCGCCTTCGAACGATACGGCGACGGTTGGAGTCAGGACGATCTGGTGTGGGCGGACGGCGCTCCGGTTTCGGCGCTGACTATTAATGACAACGTAGTGTTCGTCAACATTCTGCCCGGAGCGCATCCCGGCGACAAGGCTTTTGTCAGCGTGACTCCGTTTGCCGATTACTACACTATCGACAATCGCCTGATTACTACGCCCACTGGCAGCGCGCGCCGGCTTTACATCAATCGCGAACCAGGGTCGACTGAGTTGACGTTGTGGGGAACGATTCCCGTCGATGACCCCGGCGCTAATGAAGGCCTGGCGATCGAAGATCCCGCGGAGTTTGCCGCAAACCTGTTTCGCCACTTGCTCGAACTGCGAGGCATTGAGGTTTACGGAAAGCAGCGGACCCGTCACACCGAACTGGCGAACCTCTCGACCTTCACCAGCACGGTGGTGGCAAGTCGCGGTGGCGGCGGTAATACTTTGACCAATCCAGCCGGGCCGCTGGTGCTCGCGGAATATCAATCGGCCCCGCTCTCTGAAGACATTTCGGTCATCAACAAAGTTAGCCAGAACCTGCATGCGGAAATCCTGTTGCGATTATTAGGTCGAGAAAAAGGAACTGCCGGCACAGTTCAGGCTGGGCTTGAAGTGCTTCGCGGATTTTTGAACAACGCGGGAATCTCGAGCGATGAATACGATTTTTATGATGGATCCGGCCTCTCGCGGCAAAACCTGGTCACGCCGCATGCCATTGTCCAGCTGCTGCAGTATGCCGCGAGTCAGCCGTGGGGCGCCGAATTCCGCGACTCGCTTCCGATCGCGGGCAGCGATGGTTCTCTGGCCGACCGCTTCAA
>DATNAF010000245.1:0-4629 GCA_035572845.1 Terriglobales bacterium | reverse complement strand
TTCGACACACCCGAAAACATAGTTCAATCCGCGGTAAACGCGCTCAATGCCGGTTGGACACACTATGGTCCGTCTGCTGGCCTGCTGGATCTGCGCAAAACGATTGCCGATGAAGTGAGCCACAGCCGCGGCATTCAAGTGCAGCCGGAAGAAGTGGTCGTGGTGCCCGGCGGCAAGCCGATCATTTTCTTTTCGATTCTCGCGCTCATCGACGAAGGCGACGAAGTCATTTATCCCAACCCTGGTTTTCCCATTTATGAGTCGATGATCAACTATGTCGGCGGCCGTGCTGTTCCCGTCCGGTTGAGTGAAGAAAGAGATTTTCGCCTTGATGTGGGTGAGTTGGAGAAGCTGATCAGCAATCGAACTCGGCTGATCATCGTCAATTCGCCGCACAATCCTACGGGGGGCGTGCTGAACAAACGCGATATCGAGCAGATTGCGCAAGCCATTGGCGACCGCAACATTTTCGTTTTATCAGATGAGATTTATAGCCGCCTCATCTTTGAGGGCAGCCACCATTCGATCATGGCTGAGCCTGGATTTAAGGATCGAACTATTCTGCTCGACGGTTTTTCGAAAACGTACGCTATGACCGGTTGGCGCATGGGATATGGAGTGATGCGCCGTGATCTGGCAACCCAGGTGGCGAGATTGATGACCAACTCGAATTCCTGTACGGCAAGTTTTTCGCAGGTCGCAGGAATTGAGGCCCTGCGCGGCGATCAGAGTTCGGTCGATCACATGCGGAAGGAATTTCAGCGGCGGCGGGAAATGTTTGTCGCGGGGTTGAATCGCATTAAGGGCTTCACTTGTCGCATGCCCAAGGGCGCATTCTACGCGTTCCCGAATATCACTGCGACCGGTTGGAAATCAAAAGCTCTGGCCGATGCTCTGCTCGAAGAAGCCGGCGTAGCCTGCCTTTCAGGGACTTCGTTCGGCGCGTTCGGCGAAGGATATCTGCGGTTCAGCATTGCGAATTCGATGGAGAACCTGAGTAAGGCGCTGGAGCGGGTCGAGCGCTGGGTTTCAAGTCGGACCGTCTAACGGATTATCTGGTCCAGTCAATCGGGCGGTAATCTCGATACCAGGGTTTTTGTGCGCGTAAAAGATTTGCAACTGCTCGTCCGGGGCTGAACAACATCCGGTACACCCTTCTCTTATTCAAGCTTGTCGTCCGGGCTTCATGCGGCGCGACGATTCGTTGATCGAGCCAGTCTTCAAGCACGATCAAACCTAGCCCTCCCGGCGCGCTCGTAACTAGATTCACATATCCCAGCGTGTGCGTTCCCGGCCGTCCCACATGCCCGATTGAAGCTTCGCTCATGGGGCCGAGATGCCACTGTATTTCGTATAGCTCCGCCCAACCGAGCGCGCGCAACCGGCTCATCCAATAAGCGTCACTATTATCAAATTGCAAATAGCGGCCTTCGGAGTCGTTCTGGATCTCGACATATCCCGCCCACGAAGAATGGATGGGATGGCCGATGTAGTTGGTGAGAATCGAGTCGCCATCGCTCCAGCCATGAAGGTTGTGGACACAGTCAAACCACTCTGGAAAAAACCTCCCACCCAAGTGATCACGCGTCTTTTGCTGCACCATCCGGAAACTCTGTTCCATCGTAAGCAAAGCAAAAGTTTGGGTCGCCGCGCCTTTCCAGTGGAATGCGGGCTGTTTTGGGCGCGCCTGCACAGGCCTCAGGTACATCAGCGGAATTTCATTATTGGAAAAATTCTGTGGTTGCACGCGAGGAGCGTCGGGAAGATCTTCGAGGACTTGTGCCCAGCTACTTCCAATTAATGCGGTAAATGAGAACAATATTAAGCACAACTTGAACTTCGGGGTAAATGTTACTGTTTTCATTTGTATTTAGCTTGCGTGGTGGATTGGGCCGAACAGGTGGCTCGTGGTTGTCTTTCTACTCCGGGTATTCGATGCAGAAGATCGGAATGCCCGGTTGTACCGTGTTTGAGCTGATAGGATTCTTGATCAAGGAAAAATTCGATGGCAGCACGCGAGAAATCTCCTAAAACAACACGACCTCAGATTCCAGGCTACGGAGTACCAAAGAGCAAGAAAGGCATGCTGCCATGGAAGTGGGCTGAGGACCGTCTCAAAAAAAGCCGGCAATACTGGATTGCAACGACTCGCCCGGATGGGCGGCCGCATGTAATGGTGGTCTGGGCGCTGTGGATGAATGGCCGCATTTACTTCAGCACCGGTGCTGAAACAGTGAAGGCGCGGAATATTGCGAAGAACCCTCGTTGTACTATGTGCTCGGAAGATGCGGCTGAGGCGGTGATTGTTGAAGGAGTAGTTGAAACCGAGCGCAACGTGGAGACGATTCGTAAATTCGTTCCGTTATATGAAAGAAAATATAAATTTAGGCTCGGCGAGATGGGTGAAAATCTGATCGCGCTCAGGGATCCATTGTTTTGTTTACGGCCGCTAGTAGTGTTTGGATTCTGGGAGAAGAAGTTTGCTACGAGTGCGACGCGGTGGATATTTCCTCAGGGTAAACTTCATTAACCACGAAGGACACGAAGGTTCACGAAGGAAAATCGCCGGGGTGCATGGAGTGTAAATAGAATTAATTGTCAGGTAACCTGCATTGGTTGTGAAGTTGTCTCTAATTAGTTAGTTCCTTTCATGGCTAATAATTTTCGAGTTTTTGCGACTTGCGACATCGGACCTGCGCTGAATATTCTTCGCGAACGCGGGTATCAGCTCGAAGTGTATCCCGAGCCTAAAGCCCCTCCGAAATCGCTGATTTTGGAAAAAGTGCGCTCGGGTGTCGATGGGTTGATCACCACTCTTCGCGACCAGATCGATGCGGAAGTTTTTGAGGCGGGTAAGGGATCGCTCAAGGTTGTCGCGCAACTCGCGGTCGGGTTCGACAATATCAATCGCGCCGATGCAAATCGGTACAGAGTTCCGTTCACCCACACCGCCGATGTGCTCACTGAAGCCACGGCTGAATTTGCATTCTTCATGCTGGGAATCCTGGCACGTAAGATGTGGCCGGCTGAGCACCTGACGCGCGAGAACCAGTGGGGATTCTGGCATCCCTATTTGCCGTTTCTGGGCGATGAAGTCACCGGCAAGGCGATTGCGATCATCGGTACCGGGCGCATTGGGCTGGCGATGATTAAGAAGTGCGCCGGCTTTGATATGAATTTTCTCTGTTACGACCCGGCGTTTGAGAACCATCAGTACATCAGCGCGATTCAGGAGATGATGGATCTGCGACATGCGCGCGGCATTCAGAAAGAGAAGACGTCGATCAAATATGTTCCCTTTGCTGAGGCGCTCAAGTTGGCGGATTTCGTGAGCGTGCACGTGCCACTGCTGCGTGAAGGTGAAAGCGATACGCCGACCTTCCATTTGTTCAACGAACGCACGCTGCGCATGATGAAACCATCTGCATTCCTGGTAAACACTTCGCGCGGGCCGGTGATTGATGAATCCGCGCTGGCGCTGGCGCTCAAAGAAAACTGGATTGCGGGGGCTGCGTTGGACGTTTACGAAAAGGAGCCTTTGCCGGCGGATTCCCCGCTGCGTGATCCGGCGATTGCAGATCGATGCAGACTGATGCCGCACTTTGCCAGCGCGGCGAAGATCACGCGGTTGTCGTCTGATCCAAACAAGGGAATGGCGGGACGGTGTGTGCAGGGGCTGATTGATGTGCTGGAGAAGAACTACGGCGGCGATGTGAAAAAGATGCCGTATGCGGTGAATAAGGAAGCGTTCTAAAAGCACTGGCCAGGGATTAGTGATCGGTGGCTAGTAATACAAAGATCGGCGGGCAGCCTTTATCCATCTCGCTTATCACTAGCCACTAGCTACTGATTTATTCTGGTACGCTTTGCTCTTCGCTGTGGGCGCGGAGAACGCGATCAAGCGAATATGGGGCACGTCGCGTAGGCTCGTGGTAATGGCGAACCTGTAATTCTCCGAGAAGCCCGATCGCCAGGAGATTCAAGCCCGCCAACAAAAGCACTGCCGCGAAGATCATCATCGGGCCGTGTTCCATCATGACGTGAGAGTGGCGCAGGAATTTTTCGACTAGCAGCCACGTGGTAATCCCTACGCCGCTGAAGATTCCCATCATTCCAACGGTGCCGAAAAAGTGCAGCGGACGGCCGAGATACTTCAATAGGAAGCGGATAGTGATCAGATCAAAGAAAACGCGGAAGGTGCGCGAGATGCCGTAGTGCGAGGCTCCGCGTTCCCGATTGATATTGCGGATCGGCACTTCGCAGATCGAAGCACCATGCCATGAGGCCAACGCCGGGATGAAGCGATGCAGTTCGCCATAAAGCGGGACCTGCTCCAGGATGTCGCGGCGATAAGCTTTGAAAGTCGTGCCGAAATCGTGGATGTCAACGCCACTTAATTTCGCCATTAGCCAGTTGGCACAGCGGGATGGAATGCGGCGCAGCCATAGATTGTCAATGCGCTGTTTGCGCCATCCACTGACGATTTCATAACCCTCGGAAAGTTTTTCTAAGAACAGCGGGATGTCTGAGGGGTCATGCTGCAGATCGCCGTCCATGGCGATGATGTATTCGCCGCGCGCATTGTCGAATCCGGCGGCCAAGGCTGACGTTTGGCCGAAATTCCGACGC
>DATNAF010000244.1:0-17386 GCA_035572845.1 Terriglobales bacterium | reverse complement strand
TCTGTGGAACGAGATAACTATGGCAGATTCGCGCGAAGTTATGAATATTCGCCAGGCGTCACAGTACCTGGGCGTAAGTCCGGACACGCTCTACAAGTACGTCAACGAGCAGAAGATTCCGGCTTTCAAGCTGGGGAACCGCTGGCGCTTCAAAAAATCAAAGCTGGACCAGTGGATGGAAGAGAAATCCAGCGAGTCGGAATTGAAGAGCAGGAAAGCGAAGGCGGCCGGACAGGCTGCCACATAAAGGCGGACACATGTTGGGATTCGGAGCGAAATCGATCGTTGGCCTGGATGTAGGCTCCTCGAGCATTAAGGCCGTGGAGTTGAAAAAGACCCGCGGGGGCATAGAAGTGGCGCACCTCGGGCTGGAACACCTGGCTCCAGATATCGTTGTGGACTCGATGATTGTGGACTCGGGCACGGTCTCCAGCGCGATTTCGAAACTGTTTTCAGACAACGGTATCAAGACGAAGTTAGTGGCCACTGCGGTCAGCGGTCACTCTGTCATCGTAAAAAAGATTTCACTGCCCTCGATCAGTGACGCCGAGCTTGCGGACACGATCCAGAAGGAAGCCGCGCAACACATTCCCTTCGACCTCGCGGACGTGAACCTGGATTACCAGATCATGTCTGAGGATGAAGGCCAGCCACAGATGGACGTTCTGCTGGTGGCCGTGAAGAAGGACAAGATACTGAATTACACCAACGTACTCTCGATGGCCGGCAAAACCCCGGCTATTGTGGACATAGACGCGCTGGCTCTGCAGAACTGCTACGAGTACAACTACGAGCCCTCGCCGAACCAGGTGGTTGCGCTGCTCAACCTGGGCGCAAGCGTAATGAACATCAACATCGTGAAGGGGACGACACCATTGTTCCCTCGCGACGTGAGTGTGGGCGGGCACCAGTACACGGACTCGCTCCAGAAAGAGCTGGATTTGAATTTCGAGGATGCGGAAGCGCTGAAGCTGGGCAAGAAAGTGGGCACAGTGAGCGAAGACGCGAAGACGCCGATCCTGCAGCAGGTAACCGAGATCATCGTGCTGGAAATTCAGAAGACGTTCGACTTCTTCCGCGCGAGTGCGGCGGGAGAGCACATCGAGAAAATTCTGGTGGCTGGGGGTTCGTCGAAAGTCCCCGGATTGCTGGAAGCATTGCGGCAAGAGTTCTCGATGCCGGTGGAAATCTTGAATCCGTTTCAGAAGATTTCGCCCCCGGCGAGTGGTTTGGGAATGGACTTGATTGAAGGCAACGCCGGTCAGTTAGCAGTAGCGGTCGGCTTGGCCTTGAGGAGTTTTGAAGAACTATGATCCGAATCAATCTGCTGGGGACACCCAAACCGAAAAGCAAGCGCTCGCGAGCAGCCATTGCAGCGCCTGCCATGGAGCTCGGCGAAGTTGGATCGCCGGCAATGAAGATTCTCGTCGCCCTTGTATTGGCGGGGGGAATCAATGCTGCGTACTGGCATCAACTCGACCACCAGTCAGTCGTGATCGCCGCCGGAATGAAAGTTGCTGAACAACACAACCGCGAGCTGGCTGGAGTCAAGACCAAGTATCTGGAACGGCAGAAACAGGCCGACAATTACAAGCACCGGGTCGACGTTATCGACCAGTTACGCAAAGCTCAGACAGGACCGGTGAATCTTCTGAATACCATCGGTCAGACCGTGAATGGCACTGAAGCGGTTTGGTTGAACAGCATGAAGACCCAGGGCGCCAATATCTCCATACAGGGAATGGCATTGAGTGCCGATGCGGTCGCAAATTTGATCGAGAACCTGCAGAAGACCGGTTACTTCAAAGACATTGAGATTAAAGAAACATTTCAGGACGAAAGCGTGAAAGACATGCAGGCGTTCCAGTTCGAGCTGACCTGCGAAATTGACAGGAGCAAGTCCTAAGGACACGGCCATGAACTTTAATGAAATGTCGGGAATAAAACAGTGGGGTTTGGTGCTTGCCGTGGCGGGATTGCTGAGCGCCGCACTGTACTTCACATACTTCAAGAGCCAGCGCGATGCCAATGACAGCGCGCAGAAGTCGCTTGATGCCAAGTTGCAGGAGAACCGCGAGCTGGAGCCATACAAGAGCAAGCTAGCTGAGATTGACCGACAATTGGCCAGTTTGGAGCAACAGATGGAAATCGAGAAGCGCATCGTCCCCGAAGAAAAGGAAGTCGATGACTTCATGAAGATGCTGGACGCGGAAGCCGCGAAATCGGGCATCGAGCTGCGTCGCTATACAGCGCAGCCGACGGCCAGCAAAGAGTTTTATACCGAAGTACCTTTCGAGATCGAGTTGGATGGTTCTTACTACTCGATGATGAACTTTTTTGATCGGGTGGCCAAGCTGGAGAGAATTGTGAACGTATCGAACCTTCTAGTAGCAAACACCAAGAAGGGTAGCGAGGCTAAAGCCAAGCACACATATCAGTACGCGCCTAACGAAAGCGTAGTGGCGACGTGCCTGGCAACAACTTTCTTCAGCCACGATCAGCCGGCGGCAACTCCGGCGACGGCCAAAGGCAGGATCTAAATGATGCGGACCCTGGGGACACTCATACTTCTATCGGCGGCTGCGTTCGCGCAGACTCCAACAGCAGTACAGAATCCGGCGCCGGCGCCGGCGACGGTCAGCGTGCAACATGCGACCAACAAGACGCAGGCCGGCAAACCGTCACCGAACGGCGCAAAGGCAAGCGCAGCGAGTGTGACGCCAAAGACGAAACCGGCGGTTTCGGTCAAAGCCACGTCTGGAACGAAGCCTGCGGCCTCGACCCAAAAAGCGGTTTCGGTGCAAGCTTCTGCAAAGCCGGTCGCAGGGAATGCGAAAGTGAGCTCGATTTCAGGTGGAGCAAAGGGCTCGTCAACCGTGCCTGGAGCCAAAGCATCCGTGAAAACCGCAACCGCCAAACCAGCCAGCGCAGATGTCAAGGTAAAGGTTGCCGCGGGGAAGACGGCACCGATCGTGGGAGTGTTGGCCAAACCCGCGGTGGTTGCAGGTACAAAGGGGACTTCGCAACCCAATTCCGTTTCAGCAAAAAGCAATGCGAGCGCCAAGGCCGCTGTTGCGCACGTCGCGACTAAGCCGATACATGGGCAAGCGGCCGCGACTAAACCTGTAGCCCGCGTCAAGGTTGCAAGCCATACGAAAGTTGCGGTGGCAAAGGCGCCCACCCCTAAACAGGCGGGTTCAGTACAGGATAGTAAGCCGGTGGCTGAAAACAAGCAGGCGTCAACTGAGATTCACACGGCCGGCCGACGGGATCCATTCCTCAGCCCGGTTGTGGCTATGGGAGCAACGGGTTCAGGCTGCAGCGCTGGAAAGCGTTGCCTGACGATCGACCAGATTGCTCTCAAGGGCGTGGTGAAATCCGAGTCAGGAATGATCGCGGTCGTCACCAACTCGCTGGATAAAGCTTACTTCCTGCGGGAAAACGATCCTGTGTTTAACGGTTACGTGGTGAAGATCACGGGCGACTCAATCATTTTCAAGGAAACGTTCCGCGACAGACTCGGCAAGGCGCTGACGCGGGACGTAACCAAATCAATCACGCGGCCGGTAGCGTAGGGCTGCGAGAGTTTAGTACGGCAGAAAAAATAGTTCGAGCAGACTAGAGGCGGGGAGACGCGAAATGCGAAAGCAACTTCTGGCAACAACTTGGACGCTGCTGGCCGTGGTAGTAATGGCCAGCGCGCAGACTCCGGGCACCGAGGCGGCAAGTCACGCGGCATTGCAAAACGTCAGCGTGACACGCGGCAATGGCGTCATCAGCATCGAGATGACGTCGAAGGGCGCAATTACGCCGACCGTGGAGACTTTGTCTTCGCCGGCCCGTATTGTCGTTGACCTGCCCAACACGGTCGTGGCGACATCGCGGAACCGCATTCACGTCGGAAGCGACGGGGTGAGCGGCGTGCGCGTCGGCACTGACGCCAGCAAAACCACTCGCGTCGTGGTCGATCTCGACCGCATCTGCAAGTATGAACTGGTGCCAGGCCCCGGCGAGAAGCTCACACTGAAGCTGGAAACGGCTGCAGCTCTCGAAAGCTCCAACGCCCCAGCCAAGGCTGACGTGCCCGTCCAAACGGCCGCTGTGAGCGCAAC
Source organism: Terriglobales bacterium (assembly GCA_035572845.1). Taxonomy (GTDB): domain Bacteria; phylum Acidobacteriota; class Terriglobia; order Terriglobales; family Acidobacteriaceae; genus Gp1-AA145. Next base: position 13,274 of record DATNAF010000244.1, on the reverse strand, counting down.
CCCGGCGAAAATAGAGACCGCGAAGAACCAGGCGAAAAACTTCCTGTTCGTGGAACCGTCTTTTGCTCCAAAGAAGGAAGTACCGCAGGTTGTCCCTCCCGCTCGCACCGTAGAAGCGGCTTCAAAATTTGTAGAGCGGCCGGAAGGTAATCTGCTACCGGGCGCAAGCGCCGCCATGGCCCAACAAGATCAGGCGGCGGCTGCAACCCCAGTTCCGGTTCCAGTTCCGGCGCAGAGTTCGGCTCCTACTTCAACCGAGAATTCTGCTGCTCCTGCAACGCCTACTCCAGTTTCGGCACAGCCCGCGATAAACATGGCTGCTGAGCAGCGAGCACATCCACAGCCGACAGGCTCTAACCCAAAATACACGGGCGAACCGATCTCGGTGAATTTGAAAGATGTTGATCTGAAAGACTTCTTCCGCTTGATTCATGAGATCAGTGGACTGAACGTGGTGCTGGATCCCGATGTACACGGCAGCCTGACGATTGTCTTGGATGATGTGCCGTGGGACCAAGCCTTGGATATCGTGCTGAAGAACAACGCCCTCTCGCGTCAGCTGGATGGAAACGTTCTTCGCATCGCAACCGTGGATACCCTGCGACGCGAGGCTGATGGACGCCGCGCCCAGCAGGAAGCCGAGTCTATGGCCGTCGAGAGAGTGACGGTTACTCGCTTCCTGAGCTATGCCCACTCCAAAGATGTAGTGACCACGATTAAGAAATTTCTCAGCTCGCGCGGTGATATTGTGGCGGACGATCGGACCAACGCCATAATCATTTCCGATATACCTGGAACAATTCCGGCAGTTGACCGGCTGATTCAGCAGCTCGACCGCAAGACGCAGGAAGTTGAAATCGAGGCGCGGGTCATTTCAGCCACTCGTAGCTTTGCTCGCGACATCGGTACGCAGTTAGGACTTGGTTGGGGCAATGGCTCTACCTCGGCTGTCAGCGGTGTAAGTGCGGTAGGAGTCTCACCTATTACCGCCTTTAACACGCCGGGTGCGGCGTACCCGGTAGTCTCCGCGGGAGGGGGAGCACAAATCCCATTGTTCTCCAATCTCGGTGTCACTGGCCCCACCAGTGGCTTGCAATTCATCAATGCCACCAATGCGGTCCGTATCGACGCAATCCTGACTATGGCCGAGTCTCGTGGATTACTAAAGATTCTTTCTCGTCCGCGGGTTGTAACTCAGAACAACATTCAGGCAATCGTCAAGCAGGGCGTACGCGTGCCGGTGGAGAGCGCTGCGACACTGGGTGCTCCGGCAACCATCACCTACGTTGATGCCTTCCTGAAGCTGACGGTGACTCCACAGATTACAGTCGAGAACACCATCTTCTTGAATGTAGATGTCGAGAACACCACGCCTGACTTCGGGCATGCGATTAACGGCAACCCTTCGTTGATCACTCAGCAAGCCACCACTCAGGTATTGGTCACGGATGGCGGAACCGTAGTGATCGGGGGCGTGATCCAGAGCAATAACTCGGTCAGCATCGCTCAGGTTCCCTTGCTCGGAAGCATTCCGTGGTTGGGCAATCTATTCAAACACCAGACTGTGAACAGCTCAAACCAGGAACTGATTTTCTTCATCACGCCCCGCGTGATCGAGACCTAAGTTCCCAGAACAAGTTAGCAGCAAGCAGCCGCCGGAACCCTGAGAAACGCCAGGGCCGGCGGATTGTTTTGTAGGGATGAATTATGACGAGTAGAGACTGTAACTTGCTAGCTCTCGCAGCTGTGAATTGCGCCAACTCGATCGGCGGTTCTCAAACCGTTGACTGAGTGCTGCAAACCACCAAGGGTTTGCGGCATCGAATTGCGTGTCCTTCAACCAGCAGATTGTAACCCTGTTCATTTTGGCCATACCGGTGGCCTGCATTGCATGGACATTCACCCACGAAGCAGTGCTGCGAGAATTTCAGGAATTTTGTAAGGTTCGAAGCAAGAGCGGCAGTTGGTTCAAGCGCAAGCTTTTCTATCTTTTTACCTGCGAATATTGCCTGAGCCACTACGTAACCGCGTTGTTGCTGGTGATTACACGTTTTAAGCTGGTGTTTATCGACTGGCGTGGTTATGTGATTTCGCTTTTCTCCCTGGTTTGGATCGCCAATCAATACATCAGCATTTACGACCGGCTGCGGCTGGATATTAAGCACGAGCACATTTCCATCAACACGCAACAGCAGCAGGTGAAATCCATCGAAGAGCAGCCGAGGAAAGTGGCTTAAGATCTTCCTAATCCCAGAAGGGATCAGGAATCTGAATTTACTTTCCTGGCACAAGCGTTTTCGACGAATTCATGTTGTCATATTTATCGTAAGCGCGAACCACCACTACATGCTCCTGCTCTGATTGATCTTGAGCAATCGGCAGAGAGAAGTCATAGTTCTCAGTTTTGGCATCCGACAACTGACCGACCGGTTCCACGAAGTGCCAGTCACCCGCGTCCAGTGAATATTCCGCGCGCTTGATGATAGAAAAACTGTCTGCGGCACGGAACTGCACGTGAACTTTTCCGCCCTGGACTGAAGCCTTTAAATCCTCAATCTGCGGAGGCGTGGTATCCACTTCGAATCGGTCGCTCTCTCGCTCTGACGAGAGCGCGTCACCCGGCGAATGCGACGGAGAATCGGAAGCTACCACCTTTATTACGTATCCACCATCGGGCAGCAGGGAAGCGTCAAAGGAATAAAATTTCTCGCTCAGGCCGTCTTTCAGCAGCAGCCATCGGGTCTGTCCTTCGCCTCGGTAGTAGACCGAATAGACCATTTGATCGTCGTTCTGGTCGCGCGCCGTCCACTTCACGCCTATCGAATTGGAATCGTGAATCGGATTAGGCTGAGGATCGAATCGCTGCCCCGATTGCCCCGTTGGGCGCGGCATAGGCTGGTAACGAACACCTGGCGTGACCGTCACATCGTCGAACTCTGGCGCAACATTCTTCTTCAGATAGTTGACAGTCACGCTGTCCACGCGCGGCGCCGGATTTCCGGGATGCAGAATCGCCTTCCACTGCACAAATCGCGCCGGAGGCACGGTTATCGCTGAGTTCTTCTGCAGATCGACTCGCGTCCACGTGCTCCAGTTGCGGTCGGGATTGTCCACATTCCCGCTGCGCGCGAACAACTCAACATTCCCTGCTCCGCGAAATTGCATGCGTCCCCACTTGGAGAACACTTGGGTGTCGAATACGTCGCTTTCGTAACTGCCCTCAGCATCAGGCGCGCTGCTAAGCAGAAAAATTTTGCCCAAGTTGCTGCTGGAGGCGTAGAGACCACCGTTCGGGGCTTTGGCAAAGGTCGTGATCTGACTGGCTTCCGCTTTCACCAGTTCGGTGTAATCTTCGCGTCCACTGACTTCAAAAATATTCCCACGATTTCCGGTTCCGGCCAGTAAATGTCCCTGCGAATCGAACGCCATCGCGTAAACCAGATCGTCGCGCGAGTTCCAAAGCAGTGAAGGCGAACCGTCAGGCGCGATTTTGTAAATCGCCGATCCTCCCGGAATGGCGGCGTTCGAGCTGTTCAACGTGACCGCCGATTCAGCGGGCGGGCCGGTGTTCGGCGGCGCGGCCGAAGATGGAGATGAATCTGATGCTTTAGGGGCGACGGGAATGGCAACTGTCAAAGTTGACGCTGGACTAGCGCCGCGCTTTTCTCCGGCTGCGGCGGCATAGATATTGCCCGCCTTGTCAATCGCGATACTGGTGATCTCACGTTTGGGAGCGCTGTACAAAACGAAGCCGTCGCCCTTGGGCGTAATGCGATAAATCAGGCCGCTTCCGTCGGAGCCCGCAATCACATTGCCCTGACTATCAAAGGTTAAGACACGTATGTGGGGCTCGTCACTTTTGAAAAAAAGCGAATGATCTCCATTCGGCGCTACCCGAAAAATCTCCCCGTGATCTCCGGTCGCGACGTACAGATTACCCCGGTCGTCAAGCGCCAGGCTCCAGATGTATTTCGTGCCGGGATCAAAAAAGACTGAGGACTTCCAGTCGGTTGCGGGCTTCTCCCCGTCAGATTTAGCGTGATCACCTTGCTTTGTATTGGGATCCCCCTTGGTTGTGGGGCGACGGGCGTCTCGCCCGTCATTTGCAGAATCAGCGGCCACTCCGGGCTCAATCTTATAAACCTTTCCATCGGGATTTGTGGCCGCGTAGATCGCCCCATCTTTACCCACCACCAGCGCCTGCACCTGCAATTCCTGCGGCTGGAAAATGGCCACTGGCTTGCCGCCCGGCACAATACGATATATCCGCGCCGGTGCGCCGGTGGCTGCGTAAAGCTCACCCTGGGGCCCAATCGCGGTTGCCCAAATCGCGCTCGAAGGCGTGGTCGCGACCAGTTTGAAAGCCGGCGCCAGTTGCAGGAATCCGTCGCTCGAAATAGCCACGCCATGTGCGGTGCCTTTCAGCAAGTCCTGGTAGGTTGACTGTTCCCAGGTGCGGGTGCCTTCCGCAAAACCAGAAGTGGCAGTGGAAAGAAGAATGAGAAATATCGCGGAGTTACGAAGCAAGATGATAGCCTCTGAGGAAAGAGAAATCGTTAAAACCAGAGTATCACGGCAAGCGTTCGCTGCAGGACAGGAGCTCTTGGCATGCGGTTTGTGAGTGTGAGCGTGGGGCAGGTCAGGGATGCGATTCATGGCGAACCGCTTTTGTTGAAATGCTGACTGCTGATGGCTGAATGCGATCCCTGCTCTGATCTCACAGTTCGACAAGACTGCCGCATTTCGCCCCATAGCATCAAACGTGTTTTGCTAGAATTTTTAATTGATGCGATGGCTAAATCTCATACCATTGTGCCGCCGGTAGCCGCTTTCAGAGGCATTAAATCCCCGGACGTATTCGGCCGTTTGGTGGATACGGTTTCCGATTATGCGATTTTTGTACTCGACCCGAGCGGCAACATCTCTTCATGGAATCCCGGTGCGCAGCGGCTGAAAGGCTACTTAGCTAACGAGGTCATTGGCAAACATTTCAGCATTTTTTATACCGCGGCTGATCTCGCAAAAGATAAGCCCGCTCATGAACTGACCATGGCTTCCAAGGTTGGACATTTTGAAGACGAGGGCTGGCGAGTGCGAAAAGATGGCACTCGCTTCTGGGCGAACGTGATTATCACGCGCCTGCTGGATGATGACGGGCAGCTCATTGGCTTCGGCAAAATCACTCGCGACCTGACTGAACGCCGCCTCTCTGAATTGCGTTACCGCTTGTTGATTGAAAGCGTCAATGACTACGCTATTTTTTCCATGGATCCACACGGTCATGTGACTTCCTGGAACAGCGGTGCCCAGCGCATCAAAGGCTATGCACCTGACGAGATCATCGGTAAGCATTTTTCCGCCTTCTATCCCGATGAAGATCGCAAAGCGGGCATGCCGGAAACCGTTCTTCGCACTGCGGAACGGGAAGGGCATTTTGAAGGCGAAGGCTGGCGCAAGCGGAAAGATGGTACCAAATTCTGGGCCAACGTGGTGGTCACCGCGCTTCGCGATGAAGAAGGAGCATTGACTGGGTTTTCCAAGGTAACTCGCGATCTAACAGACCGCAAGTTATTGCTCGATGAACTGAAGAGGCATTCGGCTGAGTTGGAGCTTCGCATCGCCGAGCGCGACCAAAGCAATGCCGAACTCGAGGCCTTTGCGTATTCCGTGTCTCACGATCTGCGTGCTCCTTTGCGCGCAATTTCAGGCTTCGCCGACGCCTTGCAGGAAGATTGTGCCCAACAGCTAGATCGACGCGGGCAGGAGTATGTGAAAGAGATAATCGATGCCAGCCGTCGTATGAATATGCTGGTGCAGGACCTGCTCGAGTATGGACGAGTAGGAAGAATTAGCGCTCCTTTGGCATCCGTAAACCTGCTAAATGCCATCAATGAAGCGAGGCGCCAGCTGGGAGATGTTCCGCCAGGATCTCTGAAGGTGGATGTTCCTACGGTCTTATGTGTATGTGCCCATCCGCAGATGCTTACTCAGGTGATTTTCAACTTGTTATCGAACGCTCTTAAGTTCCACAAAAAAGACTTGCTTCCTGAAGTTCAGGTGAGCGCTGAGAAACGTGATGAATACGTGCGCCTGAACGTTCGTGACAGCGGCATCGGTATTGCCCCCGAGCATCAGGAACGTATCTGGAACGTTTTCGAGCGGCTTCACGGTCGAGAGTCTTACGCCGGCACCGGTATCGGCCTTGCCATTGTGAAACGAGCCACCGAGCGCATGGATGGTTCGTCGGGAGTTATTTCTCATCCCGGCGACGGTAGTACTTTTTGGATAGAGCTGCCGCAAGGCCCGAGTAAATAGTTCAATCATTAGATGGAATTGGCAAATGCCCACGACCCCAGTGTTGCTTGTTGAAGACGACCCAACTGATTTTCGCCTTATTCAGCGAGCCTTCAACAAAATTAGTGATGGTTTTCAAATGTTTCGCCTTAGTGATGGTGACGAGGTCATCGCATATCTGTCCGGGGAAGCCCCTTACGAAAACCGCGGCGCCCACCCCATGCCTGCACTCGTGCTGCTGGATATTAAGCTTCCTCGCCGCTCTGGTTTCGAGGTATTGCAGTGGCTACGGCGTCAGGCCTCCGGTTTGAATCGTTTGCCGGTGATTATCCTGACGTCTTCTCGCCACTCGGCGGACATCAATCGCGCTTATGATCTGGGCGCGAACTCGTATCTGGTTAAACCGGATACGGGTGCGCAGCTGGAAGAATTGGCGTCGCAGTTCCAAACCTATTGGCTCAGAATGAACGAGTTCCCTAGCTTACGGCCCGAAATCGCGAGGTAACACATTGCCGCAGGAAATCTTAAGAACGATTCTGCTTGTCGAAGATGAGACTCCCGACGCTATGTTGCTGCTACGTGGTTTCCAAAAAGCCGACGTCTTGAATCCTGTGGTGCATTTGACCAATGGGGATGAGGCGCTGGCTTATCTGGCGGGCATCAGGGAATATGGAAATCGAACACAGTATCCTCTTCCCGCGCTTATCCTGCTGGACCTGAAATTGCCCGGCATGACTGGAATACAGTTGCTTCAATGGATGCGAGTCCAGGGTGAGATTCGGCGAATTCCGGTCGTCGTTCTGACCAACGATGATAATCCCGATACAATCGACGCCGCATACGACTTGGGCGCGAATTCTTATCTGGTGAAGCCGGGGAACTCGGCGGATATTGCGCGCATGGTGCAAGCCATCCAACGTTACTGGGTCAAGCTGAATGAGCCGCCACAGTTGGTGATGCGAGCGGGACAGCAATAAAGATCACCCTGCAAATCCAAGGCACGCGACCCCCACCGCCAAAGTCGCCAGCGTGATCGGCACGCCCACTCGCAAATAATCCTTGAACGTAATTTCAACTTCCGGTCGCGCTTTTTCGATGACAATAATGTTAGCGATGGATCCTGTCACTGTCAGATTTCCTGCCAGCGTGCTCGCCATCGCCAGCAACAACCAGAACTGAGTCGGATTGTGAAATTGTGGCACTAGTCCTTTTAGCAGCATTACCGCGGGAACGTTGCTCACCAGGTTTGAGAGCAGCGCAACAACTCCCGCGAAAATCCATGGGTCATGCAGATTCATGCGTTCCGCTACGCCGAGCATTTGTTGAGCGATGCCCGCCTGCTCCACCGCGCCGATTATCAGGAAAAGCCCTATGAAAAAGACGAGTAGCGGCCAGTCGATTTCTTTGTAAATGTCTTCCGGGTGCACGGAACGTCGGATCAAGAGCAATGCCCCGCCGATTGCGGCGACCAGCGCGGGCGCGAGTCCTGCAAGAAACCCTGCCAACACCAGGACCAAAATTATCAAAGGGAACGCTAGCCCTCCGTGGTTGATGAGACCGGTGCGAAAAGATTTGGCCACTGGTTTTGTCGCAAGCGCATCACGGTTCGGATACAGCCAATGCAGCACCATCCAATCGATAAACAACCCGATCACCGCTACTGGCGCAAGCGCAGCCAGAAAGTGACGATAGCTGATTCCGGAAATCGACCCGATCAGAATATTCTGCGGGTTGCCGGTAATCGTAGCCGTGCTGCCGATGTTTGAAGCAGTCGCAAGCGCCAGCAGATAAGGCATCGGCCGCTTCGAGAACTGCTGACAAATCTTCAGCAGCAAAGGTGTCATCACCAGGCATACGACATCATTCACAAGAAACGCTGAAAGGATGCCGCTGGTGAAGATCACGCCCGGCAGCAACTGCGACGGCGAAACGAATTTGACAACCAGCCCAGCCACCCACTCGAAAAAGCCTGCGAGATGCAAGCTGGAAACAATAAGCATCATGGATGCAAGCAGAACAATGGTTGCGAAATTGATACTGCGAATGCCGGCGCTCGGGCTAATCACTCGAAACGCAAACATCAGTGCGGCGCCGATAACGGCCGCTGCCGGACGATCGATCTTGGTTCCCGGAAAACGCCCGATCGCGAACACCAGGTAGCTCGCGAGGAATATCGCATACACCATCAGGAGGTGAACGCCTGGGCCAAGCGCGAAGGCAATTGTCACGCAGCGCGCCCCTGCCCGAGCTTTGATACAAGGCCAGATCGCAACATTTGGTCACTTTGTGTGGTTACGGCCAGGCGCAGTGAGCGGGCCAACGTGGCATTACGCATGACAAAATTTGTCACGCCGGCAGTGGTGGGCGATGCGGTCTCCGAATTCCGCTCTTTGGAATCAAGTATTTGCTTCATTTGTCGTTCTGGCAAAAGACATGCTACTACCAGAAGTGAATGTACTAATAGCCAGTGAGCAATGAACCAAGGAGTCGGTTATGGAGTGGAAACCGCGACAACATGCAAGGTTCAAAGCTGCAGTTCCGATCGAGCTCCGGCCCAAAGGCGTACCCACGCCATTGCGCGGACAAACTGCCGACATCTGCCTGGGCGGATGCTATGTCGAAATGATTTTCACTCAGGAAGTTTCGACCGTAGTAGACATTTCTCTGTGGCTTGGAGATACGAAAATTTACGTTAACGCCGAGGTGGTCAGCAAGCATCCGTCGTTTGGCAACGGGTTTCGATTCGTACATCTCACCAAAGATGGCGCCACCAAGTTGAACGAGTATCTCGAATCGCTGAAACCGGATGCAGCGATGGCAAATGACTCGCCTTTTGCGGGGCCACCGGCTGTCTCGTCGTAAGTAGTGCACGTACCGCGATCAGAGAAGCGCGGATGCGAGCGCAGCTGACCTCAAAGGATTACTCGCTCATCCCCGACTCTTTTCGTCACCCGCTCGCGATCGAGATACTCCAATAGCGGAATCGCGTATTTGCGGCTGACCCCTGTCAAATCTTTAAACCTTGCAACGTCAATTTTTGGCGATTGCGCCTTTTCTGCTGCGAGTTTCTTTCGGAGCTCGTTCAATGCCGACTGATGAAACACCAGATCGTCCGACACTTTAATTAGAACTTTGTCCCGCAGCAGCAGCGTCACCAGCTTCTGGGCGCGGGCCTTGTCTATTTTTAAGTTCGCCAGAACATCTTTCAATGCTGGGACTTTTAAACCTGCCGCCGAGAACGCCTGCTCAATCAGTCTTCGTGACTCGGCTTCTTCATCTTTCATGACCACGCCGCGGCCAGGGAGATGAACGATGTCGCCCACTGCCTCGATCTTGCCTGCTTTCACAAGCTGGGCAACGACTTCCGCGAAAAGCTCAGCATGCATTGAGAACTTTTCGCGCAGGGTTTGCTGGCTCATGCCGGGAGCCAAGGGGTTTTGTGTTTGAAAACCTTCCAACACTGATAGCAGCGAATCCTTGAGACTTGATACTGCGGCAGAAGCTAAAAAATGATTGCCGAGCTTTACGATTGCGCCATTTCGCAAAGGCGGTTCGAGCTTTGCGTGTACCACATTTGCAGGCCAACCAGTTTCTGCTATCAGACGTTCGATTGAAATTCCTGAGGCCCCGCGCCGGGCTATCCGTGACATCAATATCTGCTCGTGATTTCCACTTGCCGCGGCTGTTAACAGCTGCTCACGAACATCGGCTTTCTGTTTGGAAATAGGAAAGGCATCGTGCACGACTCCGCCGCCAATCGTGATCACCGGCGAGAATTGCCGGATGATAAAGCGGTCACCAGGAACGAGCAGAAGCGGAGCGCTCAATCGAAGCTGCGCGAACGCCTCGGTGCCGGGCTTGAGTTGCTTGCTCCCGAGTAGATTGACCGTCGCGATGCATTCGGACGAAAAAGCATGAAGGTGTAGCCGGGCAGCATTCTTCAATGGCTTTGCGGAAGCCAGCAGCGAAAGCTGTACGTCGATTCGTGATGAAGTTTGAAGCAGTCCCGGCGAGGCCAGCACCATGCCGCGGTCGAGGTCGTTTTTATCGACGCCCGCCAGATTCAGCGCCGTGCGTTCCCCCGCGACTGCTTTTTCGGCCGAAGCCCCATGCACCTGAACGCCGCGCACCCGAACTTTCTTTCCTGCCGGGAAAAGCTGCAGCTCGTCTTCTTTACGAATCGTGCCGGCGACTAGTGTGCCCGTCACCACCGTCCCAAAACCTTTCATGGTGAAGACACGATCAATTGGCAGCCGCGCAATCGCATTCGCGTCACGCGCCGTCAACCCGCCGGCAATGCGAACAAGTTGGCGATTGAGTTCGTCAAGTCCGGTCGATTTCAGTGCGCTCACAGGTACGATCGGCGAATTTCCCAGAAACGATCCGCGCAGAAAGTCTTCAACCTCGAGTCGAACGACTTCCAGAGTCTCCGAATCGACCATGTCTGATTTTGTGAGTACGGTTATTCCCTGCCGGATTCCGAGCAGACGGCAAATATCGAAATGCTCGCGCGTCTGCGGCTTGATGCCTTCATCGGCTGCAATGACAAGCAATACCAGATCAATACCGCCAACCCCGGCAAGCATGTTGCGCACGAACCGCTCGTGCCCGGGCACATCGACGAACCCAAATCGCAACCGTTCACCGGATGGGCCTGGCAACTGCGAGTGTGCAAAACCCAGATCGATGGTTATTCCGCGGCGCTTTTCTTCCTGCAATCGGTCGGCATCGATCCCAGTAAGGGCCTTGACCAGCGCGGTTTTCCCATGATCGATATGGCCGGCAGTGCCAACAATGATGGACTTCATCGGAGTTCAGTATATTCAGCCATCCGCCCACATGCGGGGCAGCAGCACAGCAATCACATGAGGACAGCCGCCCTCCGCTGTCTGGTCGAGCGATGCTCGACAGCATGCCTTCGTTCTGCGTCAGCAACTATCGTTTTGCAGTCCAGGACAGTCGAGGGCGGCTGCCCCCACGCAACCGAATTGCTGGCTATATTTCGACTTTCTCTGCGTTCTCGCTTTGGAAGTTCTCTGCGATCTCTGCGGTTAAAAGCTTTTGAATTTCTCGCGAAAATGCGACAATAGAACTTCCCCACATGTCCACGGCCACCCTAGCCATCACACCTGAAGTCCTGCGTGATCACGGACTGACTGCGGAAGAATTCGATCGCATCAAGTCGCTGCTCGGCGGACGCGAACCAACCTTCACCGAGCTCGGCATTTTCAGTGTGATGTGGAGCGAGCACTGCTCCTATAAATCATCGCGCGTGCATTTGAAGCGCCTGCCGACCCGCAGCCGCCGCGTCTTGCAAGGCCCCGGAGAAAACGCCGGCATCGTTGATATCGGCGAAGGCTGGGCGTGCGCCTTCAAAATCGAATCCCACAATCATCCTTCTTTTATTGAGCCGTTCCAGGGCGCGACCACCGGCGTCGGCGGAATTTTGCGCGACATCTTTACCATGGGCGCGCGGCCCGTTGCAGTAATGGATTCCCTAAGGTTCGGACCAATCTCGTCAAATTTGGGAACGACTGCCCCCACGCGAGAAGAGCTTCACAAAAATCATTCCATCATGGAAGGTGTCGTCAGCGGCGTCGCCTCTTACGGCAACTGCTTCGGTGTCCCCAACCTTGGGGGCGAAACCAAGTTTGAGCCCTGCTACTCCGGTAATCCGCTGGTGAATGCATTTGCACTGGGCCTGGTCCGCAAAGATCAAATTTTTTATGCGAAAGCATCGGGCGAAGGGAATCCCGTAATTTACGTCGGCGCCAAAACCGGGCGCGACGGCATCCACGGCGCGACGATGGCCAGCGAAGAATTCAGCGAAGCTTCAGAAGCCAAGCGGCCAAACGTCCAGGTGGGTGATCCATTTTTAGAAAAACTGTTGCTCGAGGCCTGCCTCGAAGCCATGCAGACCGGCGCGGTGATTGGTATTCAGGATATGGGCGCTGCCGGCCTCACTTGCTCAACCTGCGAAATGGGCGCGCGCGGTAACGTTGGAATTGAAATTGAAATGGACCGCGTGCCGCAACGTGAGACGGGCATGAGCGCTTACGAAATCCTGCTGAGCGAATCCCAGGAGCGCATGCTGCTGGTCGCGCAAAAGGGCCGCGAGGAAGAAGTTTACAAAGTATTCCGCAAATGGGGACTCGATGCGGTCGAAGTCGGCCGCGTAATCAACGAGAACCGCATGCGCGTCCTGCAGCACGGCGAGGTTGTCGCCGAAATTCCTAATACCGCGCTGACTGATGAGGCCCCGGTTTATCAGCGGCCCCTTAAACGCTGGCACGCGCCAGTTCCAGACGAAATGCCCGAGCATATTCAGCTGGGTAAAAAAGCCGATTTCACCGATGACTTGAATCTCCTGCTATCGAGCGCCAACATTTGCAGTAAGCGCTGGGTCTATCAGCAATACGATTCCATGGTGCAGACCAACACCGTCGAAGGTCCGGGCGCCGGGGATGGTGGCGTAATTCGCATTAAAGGTTCGCAGCGCGCGTTGTCGATGGCGCTCGACGGCAATGGCCGCTGGTGCTATCTCGATCCCAAGCTCGGCGCAATGCACGCTGTCGCCGAAGCCGCGCGCAACGTGGCGTGCTCAGGCGCGACTGCGGTAGGAGCGACCAACTGCATAAATTTCGGCAATCCTGAAAAGCCGCAGATCATGTGGCAGTTCTCGCAGGTGATCGACGCGATCACGAAAGCCTGTGAGGAGCTCGAGATTCCCATCACCGGGGGTAACGTCAGCTTTTATAACGAGACGCTGGGCGAAGGAATTTATCCAACGCCGGTGCTGGGCGTAGTCGGCATTCTCGATGACGTGAGCAAAGCCACGTTCCCGCACTTCCGCGAAGCTGGGCGCTCTGTCGTGCTATTGCGGGCGGGTGAGCCCGGAGATGCTGTCGACTCTGAGGTAGAGTTTGGATCCTCCGAGTACGCCAAAGAAATTCTCGGCGAGCTGTGGGGCTTTCCTCCCG
>DATNAF010000243.1:0-4636 GCA_035572845.1 Terriglobales bacterium | reverse complement strand
TGGTCGGAGCCATGGTCAATGGGCTGGTTGCCGCGACGGTGGTCGTGTTTTGGGTAGTGCTCTCGAAGACCCCTTGGCGCGAGATCGGCTATGTGCGCCCTGGAAACTATGCCGCGACAATCGCAGGCGGCGTGGCATTCGGCGCCGCCTTAAAACTTTTATTGAAGGCAGTAATCATGCCGCTGTTGGGTGCCGCTCCCATTAATCGCGCATATCACTTCCTGGCGCACAATTCGGCGGCTCTTCCCGGATTTCTGCTGTTAGTGGTGGTGAGCGCAGGATGGGGCGAAGAAACCTTCTGGCGCGGCTACTTATTCGAACGCCTGGGGCATATCTTCGGCTCGACTGCTGCAGCAAAGACGACGGTTGTGCTGCTGACAGCAGTGTTATTCGGGATGGCTCATTACCAGGGGCAAGGCCGCGATGGGGTGATGCAGGCGATCATCACTGGTTTGACCTTCGGTTCGATCTTTGCTTCTACCGGCCGGCTGGTGTTCGTGATGATCGCGCATGCTGCCTTCGATGTGGCGGCGGTACTGATTATCTACTTCGACGTGGAGACGCGCATCGCACACCTGGTCTTTTCAAGATAACCTTCGTGTCTCGAGTCCTCAGGTTTCCATAGAAGTTGTGCATGGCTGACCGTACTTTGAGGCAAGATGGCGTCCCAGCATAATTCCGCGTCATATTTCGACCTCAATAATTTGAGCAGGTGTGGATTCGTGTGTGACGCGTGCTCCGCCCAGATAAAACTATCCGATATTAGTGTCAGGAACAGCATCATTGGCTCTTTCAAAGCGGGAGCGCAGGCCGTGAGTATCACCTGCCCGGAGTGCGGCCAAACGCAGGACTACTCCAGCTCGGACCTCAAGGTTTTCCTTCCTGGGGGCAAGCAATAACTGACGGCGGCGCAACAGCCGATTCTTATTGGCTGAGGACGAGACAGCTGATTCTCGAGAGGGCCGGTCACACCGTAGCCCAGGCTTCTTGGGAGCTCGCGCACGCTCCTCGTTTTCTCCATTGTCTATGTGACTCCATGGGGCAACTGAGCTACGCCAACGCGCGATACCGTAGGCCCGACGGCTTGTCGTTGAGGTTCAGCAGCCGCTGTGGCTTCCGATATTGCGTGACTCGCGACGGCGTCCGCCTAATTGAAGGGAATGCGCCTGATTTTGTCTCCGCAAAGGCAAAGGCGGAAGAGGATCTGCGCTTTCTTCTTCGGCTCCGCTCCAGTGACGAGCGCATCCGCGCTTCCCACTACCCGATTTCCCATTTTCGTAGTCACGGGTATGCAGATTTAGGCAAGGATGTTACCCAATGTGTTACCCAATTTCCCCAATGCCTAGCCGCCAGCGAACCTGAGATAGCCGAAAACGCCGCGGTCAACAAATGGGTATCCAACGACCAGCGGATGCACATCACCGAGATTGTGCGCAATCCCGACTCGTTCGAATCGCTGGTGAATAGAGAAGCCCTTCCTGCTCAGAGCTAGTTGTTGCCTATCCAGCCGATCACGCGTAGCGAAACATTTGGGCGCGGAGAGCTGGGCGGCTCGGGCGGAGGCTGAACGAACAGCTCCTTCTCTGCGCCCGATTCAAGATCAATTGCCCATAGATGTTGTTCTGTCCGATAGTCGGCCAATTGCCTATTTTCTATATAAGCCAGATATCTTCCAGAAGGCGAAACCCACGTCCCTAGCCCGTGCTTCGGTCGAAAAACTTTCTGTTTTTTTCCATTTGTCGGCGAGATCACAAGGAATGTCTCGAGCTTGCCATTAGGCCCGCCCTTTTTTGCTGCGGAATCCTCAAAGAGATATGCGCCGTCGCGTAACTGGGCCAAGAGCTTCTGCTCCACAAAATTGGGATGTACGTACCCATCCAACTCGACCTTGCCCGGCTGCACAGCGCCCAAATCTCTGCCATCCTCGCTAACTGCAAAAATGCCGGGCTGATCGCCTGAGTCATCTCCATCCCCGACCACCGTTACGTTGTAAAACAAACGCTTGCCATCGGCTAGCCAGCCGTAGGAAATCAACGTGCAATCCGGACAATGCGCTGCAATCGTCTTGCTCAACTCCCACGTGCGCAGCAGCTTCCAACTGGGAAGTTCGTAAATGAAGATCGAATCTTTTCCATCTGAAGAGCGAATCGCTGCCCTGGTGCCTTGCTGATTCAAGGCAACCTCCGGGTGCGCCACTTGCAGCCTAATCAATTCCCGAAGGCGGCGCGAGCCGTCGAGGCTGAGCTCATACAAAGTAGGCGGCTCCGCATAAACACCGGGAACCGGCGCGCTGTGCCACTCGCGCAGAATTCCGGCGCCATAAATCTTGTCACGCCCGAGCACCGGGCCGAATGGCCAGAATTCCAGGTCCATGCCTTCGTCGGAAAACAACAAAGTGCGACTGCCATCGGCAAATGAGACCGAGTAAAGGTCGCTCTTGCTGCAGCTGCGCAACATCGCTAGTTGGTCTTTATGCGAAGCACCAAGGGCGCCGTTAGGAAAGCGAATTTGCCTGCTGGCCTGAGTTTCCGAATAACAAAGCGAATACAGGAGTGTCTGCGCCTGTGCGCCTACGGAGAACAGGGCCACTACTGCCACGGCTAACTTGCATTTCATAGCGCACCTTGCGCTCACCGTATCGCGAAGCGGTCAGAGCCGCAAGATAACGTTCGTGTCAGTCGCGATTAAAAAGAGACTAAGAAATAAAGATGTGCCGGCACTCATTACACATACCCCGTCCGCTGACAAGTGTTATTTTGACATCGTCTCGTGTCATTTCTTCCCCGCTTTAATAAGAAACAATCCAATCTCGCCGAAAACTGCCTGCATTTGACTACCAAAATGAATAGGAAGCCGTCGAAACCATATTCATGGATGCCCTGAAAACGAGAGAGGAACAGATGAACCTTGCCGAAACGGTGACACGGAGTGAAGCATCGTCGCTAACCCGGGTGTGGATTCCGATTGGCGCTGCAGTTTTTGTAATAGCCCTGATTGGATCGGCGAGCGTCGTGCCGCAACTTCGGCCTCTTCACTTTTTTCAAGCACTGATCTATATCGCCGTCGTCACTCTGGCACATCGCAACAGCGCGTGGGGTTTTGGCGCGGGACTTGCAATAGCGCTCTTTTGGAACAGTCTTCAGCTGTTCGTAACCCACAATTTTCAAATAGGGGCAAGGCTGTTTTGGTCTTTTCTGCATACGGGCCAGATTCGCCAGTTCGACACCATGATGGTAACCATTGGCGGCATCGGCCATTTCATTCTTATCATTGCCTGCTTGGCTGCGGTCCTCCGTCAAGGATCTGATAACAACAAGTGGTGGAAATTCTTGGGAGGAGCCGTCGCGTGTCTTGCCTATTTCGCGCTGATCGTCTCCCTGCTGCTTCCACGGCATTAAGGATGTGCGCCCATACGTCGCAGTCGCATTGCAAGAGATAGCAAACTCGATCCTGAACATGGCCGCTCTCGCAACCGAAGTAATAGACCGAGCAATGGCGAAAGGGAATACGGCTAGCGGTACAAAAATTACTTGAGGTTGGTGTTACGAAAACCACCCGTTGAACAGAGCAGTTTAGCGAGAACCGTGAGCATTTTGGCGCTCGGATGGTTCCGCATCCATGCTGCCTTCCAATTTCTTTGTATGCCGTTCTGTCCGATTCGAATGGACACGAGATTCCCGCTGTCCAGCACATTGGCAACAGCCCATTTGGCAACTACCGCTGCCCCGAGATTCGCTCGCGCGAATTCAAAAAGCGCCTCCGTGAGCTGAATACCCACCGCCTTTTGAGGTACCACGCCCGCTGGCAGGAGAATTTCGCGAACAAAATCCGAGTCCATGGGTTTCGCCGAGTAGGTAAAGAACTGAGTGTTGCGAAAATCCTCAAGTGCGATGCTTTTTCTTCGCGCCCAGGGATGGTCGTTCGCAACCACCGCCACGAGTTCGTCCGAAAAAAGCTCGTGAACCTGAAGCTTCCTGTCGCGAAGTCTGCTGGATGTGATCGCGATGTCGATGGAACCGCGATCGAGTTCTAGCAGCGGTCGCGCCGTAGCTTCAGTGATCAACTTGAGATCGACATTTGGATACCTCGCCTTGAACTCCCGAGCAATGCTGCCGAACCAGGGATAGGTCGTGTAGCACTCAGTAGCAAATCGCAGTTCGGCCCGGGCTTCAGCGTTGCTGTTGGCGAGGTCCTGCTCCATCGAATCGATCCGCTCAAGAATGGGCTCGGCGGCAGCTCGAAAACAATCGCCGACCGGTGTCAAGGCCAGGCGCCTTCCGGATCGGAAGAACAGCGGCTTATTGACGCGACTTTCCAGACGGGCGAGGTGATGGCTCAATGTCGATTGTGTCAGGTGCAGCACTCTTGCTGCGTTCGTTAAACTGCCTGTCCGCGCTACTGTCGTCACGAGTCGCAAATCGCGAGTATCAAGTTGCATCGGCAAATGGCGTTTTCGGCTATTGATTGTATGCATATAAATGATGCGAACGATTCATTTGTGACATCTTGCGAAGTGTAATACCGTTTTGTGGGTAATGAACCACAGGAACTTCAATTTACCTCGGATTGACAAAGTCACTGTTGTCCTACGCGGTGCCGCAATTGAAGTGCCTTACATGATCCGCAAGGGAACGTC
>DATNAF010000242.1:0-6894 GCA_035572845.1 Terriglobales bacterium | reverse complement strand
GTACAGCCGCCCGTATGTCTTGCCATCTTTGCCGACCAGTAAGAATGATTGGGCGGCAAACTTGGGCGCGGCAAACTGTTGAATGAATCCATTATCTTGCGGCGGCGCTGCCGCAGCAATCACCAAAACCGTCATGACGATAAGCGCCAGGATGGTGATGATCTTCCAACGCCGCAATTGTGCTTCTACTGCCTCTACACGAGTTGCAAGTTCTGTATTCACCTTGATATCTCCTTTCCACCAACTCCGGGCCCCTAGCCTTGGGAACGTACTAATGGTGGTCTTCTTGCGCACATGGCCGTAAGCTCGAGATCATTTGCGATGTTTACCAACAACATGGGCCGGTCCGTTTCGGCTGCGGGCATAATCTCTTGATTTTCCGATTTCGGTAACTTTCAATAAATGCGCAATACCTAATTGCGGTTCAGGTCGAAAATATTCATCCAACCGAAACCACCGCTGCGAAATATACCTGGCGGGTGCCGTTGCGATCGGCGACACGCATGACACGGTACTGGATTTGGGTACCGACGCGGGCACCGTCTTTCCTCCGAAACGCAAAGGCGTTGGTCCGGAAGACGTCTTCTTCCCGCCCCGAAATCTCTTCATTGGCGCGGATTGTTTCCGTTTGGTCCGCCATTATCAGCGGCCATTCCAGCGCGATCAACTCTACCTCGGGATATCCGACGAGGTTGCAAAAGCTGAGATTCGCGGCGACAAAGTGCCTGTGTTCAGGGTCGAAAAGGTATGCCGGCACAGGCATCGCATCGAGGAACTCACGAAACGTCAGCTGAAAACTCGTCGGCATAGGTCACGGGCACCAAGCACCAGTACTGATTTAAATCGTCGCCAGTATAACTCTGATTCAACCACTGTCATGCGACCGCAGCTCCTTCACTAAAAAAGTCAGCCACGATTTGTCTGGTTACAAATCGATATATCACTCATTGGGCACACACTGCGCTTGGCACCGTTCCCCATGGGTCCTGAAACTTAAAACCGTGAGTTCAGCCCTGAATGTGAGGGAGGTGATGAATGTTTGGTTTGCGTAGTGTGTAATGCAGACGTTCGTTTCGGAGAAGAATACTGTGATGAGATTAATTGTGCGATCAGCTTTGATTCTCGCGTGTCTGTGCGCGAGCATATTCGGCGCGGCGGCACAAACAGCGGACGCTTCCGCCGACCACACCGCTCCCAGTTACGACATGAAGGCGCAAGCCCTGGTGGACCTCGAGCGGGTGCAGAAGAAATTTGTTGACCTGGCGAATGTGGTGCCTGCCGACAAACTCAACTGGAGGCCGTCGGAGGATTCGCGTTCGTTCGCTGAAGTATTTATGCATGTTTCCGGCGAGCGGTACGGAATTCTCTCGCTTGGGGGCGCCACGCCTCCCTCCAATTTCAACGGAAAAACCTTCGAGAAATCAACCACTGACAAAGCTCGAATCATTGAGGAGCTGAACAAATCGTGGGACTTCGCGCAAAAGACCATCAGTGGCATGAGCAATGCGGATTTCGCGAAACTATTACCCAAGCTCGGACCGCAAGCGAACGCCGGAGACGTGGTTTATATTCTGGTCGCCGACGCCCACGAGCATCTAGGGCAGCTGATCGCGTATGCGCGCGTCAACGGCATCGTTCCACCGTGGACAGCTGAAGCCAAGAAAAAGGCGGCAGAAAAGGCAGCCGAGCAGAAGTAGCGTCTCACCACAAGCGCTACAAAGAGCTGGCGCGCACATGGATCGATGGGTCCTGCAGGACCTTCTTCAAATTCGGACCTTGTAGCTCGCCGGTGTCCAGGTCCACGCGCCAGTTTTCGGTCAGCAGTGTAGTGCAATTCAGATCAACGTAATCCACGCGGAGTTCTGGCCCGTTCAAAGATAAATTCGCGTGGCCGTTGAAACCGACGTTAATCTTTTCGCCATTGTGGTAACGGCGATTGTCCCAGGCCAGCCACGGGCATTCGATGTCGGGAGCATTGCCACGCTCGACCGGCATGCCCCCATGCCCGACGCAGCGGCCATAGGCCTCGATTCCGCCCGCCACACTATAACGGTCGTAAATTGCCAGCTTGTGCTCGTGTCCCCAAAACCAGATCACCGGCCGGTGAATGCCCCCCGTCAATTGTTTGGCAGGTATCTGATACCAATCGCTGAAAGCGGAATAGCAGCCGTGATGCGTGAGCACGATCAGGCCGCGCTTATCGCTATCAGGATTCACTGTGCCCTTGAGCCATTGCATCTGCGCCTCGGGGAATTCGCATCGCGGCTTGAAATGAACTGATTTGCGAATCCATTTGCTCCTTCCAAAAACCGGCATCCTGCCCCAATCAAAGCCGGTCGCGTTGTAACCGGTGTCGAGCCCCATAATTCGCCAGTATTTATTTTCAAGACAGAAAAAACTAGCCCACTGTCCTTCGCCCCACTCCGCCCCCGATTTTTTCAATCCCATCCTCGGCAGAATCGCTTCGTAATAGCCATTTCCGCGGGCGTACATTTCATGATTGCCGCTAAGCGCAAAGCCGCCGAGTTCCCCCATCGGCCATTTCACCGGAGGATAAGGACTGGTCTTTTCACCCAAAAAGTTTTCTTTGATTTCGCATTCATCACCGACGAAATAAACGTCCCCAAGATGAATACTGTAGTCAGGCTTGAATTGCTGGACGCAATGCGATACCTTTCGCGCTTCATCGGTTCCCGTTCCCCAATCACCTACCAGGCTCAGCGTGGCCTGATCGGCAATGGGAAACATTCCCGTCCCTTTGCCGGGCGTGGTGTAATCGCGAAATACATGCTTCTTATGAAACCAGTAGCGAACCACGTGGGGAATCCATGCAGCCAGATGACCCGGCAGGAATGCATTAAGCGGATCGTATTTGGTTTTCGAATAACGGGAACCACCAGCATGGAAATGAGAAGCCAAACCGGTGTGCAGGATTCCGTCAAAGTTGCCGAGATCTTTGCCCTCGCCCTGCTGCGGTTCGCTGTCGCGGTTAGCCATGGGTCCAGCAGCATTTTCGCATGCTTACAACTGAGATTTCGGACCAAATCCGATCGCATCTTCGGGCCCGATTTGCGAGAAGTTGCCTCTAAAGGTATACGTCAGGTCCAGCGCGTGGTAATACCTGCGTAATCTGCGCACAAAGCCAAAACGGCATCAGAATAACGAACATGAGTCAAAGGCGAAAATGCGGGGTCCACGGGCTGGTGCTTTTTGCCTGTACCTTGGCTAGTTTGGTGACCTGCCCTCTAGCCCAAAACGCATCAGCCGCAGAAAGCTCAGGCCGGATAAGGACGACAGCGGAGCACAAGGCCAAAACCTTGACCAAAGATGACGGCCGGGAAGTAGTCGAAGTTGCCCTCGACAAACGCGTCCGCATGGGCCAAAAACGCGATTGCTCACACCTGGTGCATGCCATTTACGAGCAGGCCGGCTTCTCTTATCCGTATGCGAACTCCTCCGACCTTTACCGCGGAACTGATGATTTTCGCCGGGTGAAAAAACCTCAGCCCGGTGATCTGGTAGTTTGGCGCGGACACGTCGGAATCGTGGTGAATCCGGCGCGACGCGAGTTCTACAGCTTTTTGCGACATGGTCCCGGCATCGATGAATACGACGCGCAGTATTGGAAAGAGCGAGGGCCAGTGAGGTTTTACCGCTATATCAAAAACAGCTCGCAGGAAGACTATCGCACGGAAGAGTAAGCCCTCAATCGGTTTCACTCGTATAACTCCGGCGTAGTTCCGACTTCTGATAAGATCGGCTCAAAAAAAGGCCGGATCCCAAGATCCGGCCGTGTTCGTAGTAAAGCTGAATACCAGCGGCTATCTTCGACCGCCATGTCCGTGACCACCACCACCGCCGTGGCCACCACCACCGCCATGGAAGCCGCCGCCTGCATGCCCGCCGCCCCCATGGAAGCCGCCGGACGAGTGCCCGCCGCCCCCATGAAAGCCGCCGGACGAGTGCCCGCCGCCATGGAAGCTACCGCCGCGGGAAGCGCCTGAGTAGCCGCGCCCTACGTGGCCGTTGCCACGGAAGCTATTCCCCGCGAAGGACCTGCCGTATCCCGAACGCCCACCGTAAGCGTGCCCGCTATATCCACCAGCCGATCCTCGATAGCTATGACCACCGTAAGCACCATGGCCGCCGTACGCACCGTGTCCACCGTAAGCACCGTGTCCACCGTACGCACCATGTCCCCCGTAAGCACCGTGCCCACCGTAAGCGCCGCGCCCGCCGTAGTAGCCGTGTCCACCATAGTAGCGGTGTCCACCGTAAAAACCACGTCCGTAGTAACCGCGTCCACCGTAAAATCCGCGCCCGTAGTAGCCGTGCCCGTAGTAGCCGTGATACCAGGGACCCGCGCCGATAAAGATGCCGTCCGCAAAAAAGCTCGGACCATAGTATCCGTAGGGCGCGCAAGCATATGGGTAGTAGGAGTAGTAGCCATAAGGACAGACTGGAGGTGGGCCGTAATTCGCATATCCGTTGTCGTAGTAGCCCGAATTGTCGTAGCCATCATCGGAAGACCCGTTATCGGCATAGCCATTGTCCGAGTATCCGTTATCGTAGTTGTTGTTGTACCGGTAATCGTCGTTATAGCCGTTGTTGTAACCATCGTCAGGATACCCATTGTTAGAGTAGCCGTAACCATCATTCCCGACGCTCACGCCAGCCGAAGCGGAGACCTGTGCCGATGCGGTCGCTGCAACAAAGCTCAGAACCCCCAAGATTCCTATGTATTTCAGATAAGCCATGAATTTCTCCTCATCCAGCCCGAAAAACCGAGAGTAATGAAGTGGGGGCTGGCCCTTCCTGGCTGCAGGCCGCGGAAGTCACAACACCAGATTCAAACCCCGGAGTGGCACTATAGTTGCGAGAATTTTGCCGGTCAGAATCCCTCGCCTTTGTTGCTGGACGGGCCCTTCGCGGGCCCTAGGCTGATTTGAGTCCGGCTTCTGCTTTGGACGTGAGGATCTCTTGCGCGGCGCGCTGGCCGCTGGCAATTGCACCATGAACAGTGCCATTGTGCCCGGAGATGTCGGTGGCTTCTCCGGCGAAAAACAGGGTATCTGAGATTGGCGAACCGAGTGTCTGCTGGCTGCCTTCGCCACCAACTTTTACATAGCTATATGCGCCTAGCGAAAAGGGATCGGAATCCCAGTCGTGAAAATAGGAGGCGGTGAGTTGCGATTCGACCCTAGATTTTTTGACTTGCAATAGGCTGCTTAGAGAGTGGATCGCTTGATCGATGACTGCCTGTTTGCTCATTCCAGCAAGTTTTTCAGCTGACTTGGCGGCGGCCCATCCGGTGATGATAGGCACACTCTCCGGCATCTGCGTCCACCAGGTGGGAAAGAAATCGTCCCCGGAGAAAAGAAAACTGGCATCAGCGAGGCTGCGCGAGTCGCTCGTCCCGTGCAAGTCTTGCCAGAAGCGCTCTCTGAAACATAATGCGACGCGAACCACTTTTCCCATGGCAAGCTTTCCCATGGCCTCGCGTTTTTGCTGCGGAAGGTCGGGCTCAAATCTCACGAATCCAGTTGATTGAAGAACGCCCAGCGGGAGCGTGACCAGAGTCCGGGAAGCTTCGAATCTGGTCTCCGGCTGTGGCCCATTCGCCAGAATTTCAACTGAGCCAGGCCTCCATTTGATTTCAGTGACGATTGTGTTCAGGCGAATATCGACGGTTCGATCATTCAGCTCTCGCAAAAGAATGTCGACGAGACTCTGGTATCCACCGGCGACATGAAATGCCCGCTCGCCTTCGATCTGCTCATCTGCGCGGCGACTGTCCACCAGCCAGCGTGCGCTCACCAGCCCCGGATCAGCCGCGTTGAATCCGCTGACATAGCGGGTCGCCCATTGTTTCGCCTCTTCGTGATCTTTTCTTGGGAATCGTCGCGCGAGAAAATCCAGAAATGACTCATCGCTTCTGTTTTTATCGGCGAAGTCGTCATCCATTGCGCTAAGAATCTTATCGGCCTTCGCGAAAAAATTGCAGCGCTCGAGCTTGCCGTCAATCGAACACCACAAGTCACCTTTAACTTCGGCCACTTTCAAATTGTGCTGCTGCACCGGAAGCCAAATTTCAGGCGCGAGTCCGTGAACGAATTCTGCGCCGAGTTCGATGTGATGATTAAGCATTGCATCGTGGAGGGTGAACATGCGCCCGCCAACGCGATCACGGGCCTCGAGAATTTCCACTCGAACCCCGGCGCGAGAAAGTTCAAGCGCCGCGGACAATCCGGCGGCTCCGGCGCCAATGATTAGGACGTCGTTGGGCATGGGTTGTTAGATGATATGTGAGATGGAACGAGCTAAATAAAGAAGCGGGCGAAGGCGCCCGCCCCACACACAATCAATTAGTAAATTCACAAGGCGTCTATCTTGCTGCCAATGCGGGTTCCAGCTTTCCAGATTTGAAGGCCTCGTAGCGATGGTTGACTTCTTCCCAGTTAATTACGTTCCACCACGCAGCGAGATATTCGGGACGACGGTTGTTGTACTTCAGATAATAGGCATGCTCCCAAACGTCGTTACCGAAAATCGGGAACAGACCCTGTGAAATAGGGTTGTCCTGGTTGGGGGTACTGACGACCTGAACATCCCCGCCTGATTTGCCCGCAAGCCAGACCCAGCCACTGCCGAATTGCTTCGCACCGGCATCGTTGAATTTGGTTTTAAAGTCGTTGAAGTTGCCGAACGATTTCTTGATCACGTCAGCAATCGCTCCACTCGGTTCGCCGCCGCCTTTGGGCTTCATGATCTTCCAGAACATGGTGTGGTTCACGTGACCGCCGCCATTATTGCGGACAGCAGCGCGGATGTCGTCAGGAATCGAATTCAGGTCCCGAATCAGATCTTCTGCGCTTTTCGATTGCAGCTGCGGGT
>DATNAF010000241.1:0-4167 GCA_035572845.1 Terriglobales bacterium | reverse complement strand
GCCAGGGATGGTACGACAATCAGAACGGCGAGATTGGAGACATTTGTGCTTGGAAGACCAAGAAGGTTGGACAGTACACGGTTCAGCAGGAATGGTCGAACAGCCGAGGCAGCTGCTTCTGATTGGTGCGCTATCACGTTTGTGCGGAGTCGGGCGTCCTCGCCCGGCTGAACCGCCGCTGTAGAGACGTAGCTTGCTACGTCTCTAGTTCCCATCCTTTGTTATACGCAGGCAGCTAGACCTTCTCAGGAGATACGGAACTCATTTCAATTTCGAGTGTCTGTGTTCCAAGTTGCGGATGTGTAGCCGTCAACCGCACTTTGCCCGGCTGTTCTTTAGCGCGGACCCAGACGGCGCCGGTTCCTCCGATTAAAGAAAACGGATTGTCCCCAATGAGTTCGGCTGGGCCGTCCAGTTCAAATTTCACCGTATCGTTCGCGAATGGCCGAATTCGGTCGAACTCATCGGTGACGCGCAACACCACGCGCGTCGAATCAGCTCCGTCTGCCATCAATGTAGCGTCGTCGGGGAGAAGCGCGAATTTCTTGTCCACGCCATCGCCAGAAAGGTTCTTTACGATCACCTGCTTGCCCTGTATATAGCCTTCCAGCCGCAGGTCTCCCCACTTGTGAAATAGCTCACTGAGCTCGACCACGAACGGTGCGTACTTAAGATGTGGAAATTGTTTGCGGTCGGGATCGACTTCAGCCACCAGATGGTCCGCAATGTAGATTTTCAGATGATCACAGTTCGAACAGACAACGGCTTTCGAAAATCCAATGGATTGATCGCCTCGCGCCCAATGGAACGCTGGCTCAAGCACGACTTCTTCAGCCGGATCACATTGCGATTTATAAAATCCGGCTGCTGGTTTGGGCTCACGAAAAATATCAGTGACTCCGTGATAGCAAATGCGGTCGCCAGAGCCGAAATTGCCGTGGGTGTTGTAATCAAAGGCGCACCAGCCAATTCCTCCCGCGTATTGCGGATTTGACGCAAGCTGGTCATGTATCCGGGCATGGCGCAGCGTGTGCTCGACCAGCCGCTCAACATTGTCAATGGTCTTGGTGGGGTAGGTATGGCCTACGAATTCCGTATTCAGGTAACGCGGGTGGTTCGGCGGCTTCAGCGGAAAACCAAAGTCGTTCATAGTAAACACGTCTTCGAGAAATTCGGATTCCTGGAAGTATCGGATGCCGCCGGTCTGGCGTGTGGGGTCAAGCTGGTGGGCCATGGCATTCGTGCGAGTGTAGAAATCGTGGTTATCTCTTGACTCATTAATCCGCACTCCCCACAAGATGATCGAAGGATGGTTCCAGTCACGTCGAATCATGCGGCGGACATTGTCCACAGAAATGTCCTGCCAGGCTTGATCGCCGATGTGCTGCCAGCCGGGGATCTCTTCGAGAACCAACAAGCCGATTTCGTCACATGCATCAAGAAAATGCCGGGACTGCGGATAATGCGATGTTCGCACGATGTTGCATTTGAGCTTGTTGCGCAGAATTTCTGCGTCGCGTCTTTGGGCACGCCCTGGCATCGCTTGCCCGACATAGGGAAACGTTTGGTGACGATCGAGTCCGCGTAACTTAATTACTTTTCCATTCAGCTCAAATCCATGATCTGTAAATTGCGCCTCGCGAAAACCAAACCGCCTGGTATCTTCGTCAATCACTTGAGCGCCTCGCAGCAGGCGGACCCGCACCGAATACAGGTTACGATGTTCGAGGTCCCACAGCTTGATTCCGTTCAATGACGGAACATTGAGTGCGTAAGTAACCGGCTCCGCCGAAGCCCCTGACTTGGGCACTTGAGATGTCGCTTTCGCGATCACATTGTCGCCATCGAGAAGCTCAGCTTGCAACGTGAGCGGCCCCGACGATTCCAGATGCTGCAAGAAGCAATCTATTTCGAGCGAGGGGTGCGTGAGCACATCTTTTGGTCGGACGGAAATATTTTCGATGAACGTTGGCGGCACTGCGACTACCGAGACCTCGCGGTAGATCCCTCCAAAAGTTAAATAGTCGATCTCATATCCGAACGGCGGAATGTCAGGCCGCTCAGTTGAATCCACCGCAACTGCGAGCACATTATCGCCGTCGAAATCGAGATGTGGGGTCAGTTCGAAGAAGAACGGGGTGTAGCCTCCTTTGTATTCGCCAAGCGGCTGGCCGTTCAGCCAAACTGTCGAATCTGTCATCACGCCCTCAAAGTGGACGAAAATATGTTTGCCCCGCGCCTCAGGTGGGAGCTTGAAATGCCGGCGATAAACCGACACCAGCTCATAACGCTTCTCGTCGAAGCCGTGCCATGGCAGTCGAACGTTTGTATGCGGCACAGCCACGCGTTCAAAACCGGCGTCATCAAAATTCTTTTGGCTAGCGGCTTCGATAAATTTTGAGTTGTAAAGCCAATTGCGATTCATCGGAAACACAAGTCTGCCTGCCGAATTTGCGGATGTTCCTTCCGCACTAGCTGCAAGTGCATGCGATGCTAAACTTGCGCCCGCTATAAAGGTACCCGTGTTCCTGATGAAATCGCGCCTATCCATTTTTTCTCCTGTCACTTCGTTTTATCGCGCCATGCTCGTATTTAGCCGATCACAACCAGCTCATGAAATCCAGGACAGCAATTGCGAAATATTTGTTGAGCCGCTTGACTCCGTGCCGCGAGGCATTGATGGCCCAATGACCACCGCGCTGCTATGGCTTTCGAACCACACTAAAAATGAAGATCGTTCAGCGCCAGGCAGGCGCTGCTGATTGATCCAGTTGTAATATGCCCCCATATCGGCGTCGACCAACGAGCCGATTAAATCCAGCTCAGATCCTTTGTCATTTGCTGAAAGCAATTCGTTCATTGGCTTCTGCCTCTGCCGCGGCGCGAACCGAACCAGCAACGTCAAAGGCTGTGCCCGGCGCAGGGTTTCGCGGGCCGCCCACTGCGCAAATGTGGTGCTGAAAATTTGCGTTCCCGACCCTTCGGTGAGCAACTTGAGCTGGAAGCGAGAGAGCACCGCATCTCCCAGCTTGTCCAAACCCACCTCGGACGGATGCATTTCCGCCATGTGCGTGCGCAAGGTCTCCGGCCCCATGCCAGGGCGTGAAATGTCGCTTTGCATTTTACGTAAGAGCGCGGCTCGGGCAGGAGCCAGCGCATCGTAGGAAACAGTCGTCAGCGCTGGATCGTGTTCAGCTTCCTCGCCGCCGTCGAGGTACCAGTGCGCATACGCTGCGGGATGGGCTTTAGCACGGGCAGCTACGGCGTCGAGCAGCAGCTTCACTCCATTCTCAGGATTCACGCGCGTGCAATACACTCCATGCGGCCGAAGCTTGCGGAACAGCGGCTGATCGTATGAATCGAGGCCCTTACCGATAATGCTGATTCCGAGTCTCGGAATTGCCGGCGCTTCCGGCGGTACAGCCGCCCTCAATCGGTCGGCGTAATGGACCGCGGCCAGACGAAACGCATCCTGCTGATGAGTGCTCCAGAGATGAGCAGAAAGTTGCTCTACGAAAAGGCCGGGGGCGTTCACCCAATCGGCATGTTCAAGACTGGCCGACAACTGTATCGCGGCGAATTCTCGAAACCAGTCGCTGACCTGGGCCGATGAAAGTGAGTGCAGATTTTCCAACTCGCTTTCAATCGCGCGACGCTCGACTGGGAATTTGAAATCAAATTCGATGATCTCTTTGAGTAACGAAGGCAGAAAGCTCAAAGGGAGAGGTTGCAGGGCTGCCAAATAATCCACAACCAATTTCTTCGCTTCCGGCGGATACGACTTGAACTGCTCAGGTTTCAAATCGCGCGGCAGCATGGCTAGATCAACTCCCCAATGGGCTTGCCTTGCGAAAGCGAAGCAGAAAATCCCAGCATGGACCCGAGTGTGGGTACCAGGTCAGTCGAGTCCACAGCCCGGTCGTACACTACACCTTCGCGAATCCCCGGGCCGAGCGCCATCAGCCACGTGGTTCGCGACAAAGCATCCCCGGTGCGATGGTGCTGAAATCCATTACCACCGGCGTCTTCATCGCTGTCGCGGCCGAAGTCCGGAAGAATAAACAAGCTCGTCTTGCCCGCGTACTCCGGTTCCGCCTGCACCATCTTCCATAACTCGCTGCACAACCGGTCGGTGCGCCGGATGCCGTCGATATAAAGCGAATAGGC
>DATNAF010000240.1:0-5076 GCA_035572845.1 Terriglobales bacterium | reverse complement strand
GAACCCATGCGATCCGAAAGGCGAAAGGCTCTGATCCAGCACTCGGGATCGCCAGCAATCTCGCGAACTTGGGCTTCAGTATAGCGTCGCGTGGTGAGATTAAACTGATTCGTCTTATTGATGAGCTGAGTTACCCTCGCCAGATTCTTGTCTGTGACTTCTTCGGACGCGGCTTCCATTTTAAGATTCTGTAAAAATTCCTCGAGTGAAGCGGAGGTAGAAAGGAGCGATTTGCGCTGCGCTTCCACACGGTATTGGTCGGCGCGTGCCAGGTCCTCGCTGGAAACCGAGAGGCTCTCGAAATATCGCCCATGGTCCAATTGATGCAACGCATTCAGCGGGGGGCGGCCTACTTCAATCACAGCAATTTCGGGCAGTTGCGAACGCACCCATTCACACTCGATGGGATTGTCGTCAAGGAAGACGAAACTGTCCAAGCCTAAAGAAAGCTCCTGTGCGATTGCGCGTAGATTTGTAACTTTGTCTTCCCAATTCGCGCGAAAGGCTGCAAAGTCGTCAAGTCTCAATGCCATGTGAGCGTGGTGAAGGAATGGAAGGCGCGCATCGTCAGGGTTATTCTTCGAACATACCGCCAGAAGGATGCCACGGCGTCGCAGCTCCAGCATGTATTGCTGTAGAGCAAGATGCGCCTCTCCTTCATGACTATCCGGACCGATCTTGATGCCGTCGATGCCGTCTTCTCCGATGATTCCGTGCCAGAGGGTATTATCCAGGTCGGTGACGAGGACTTTTCGAGTGGTACCGAGAGCAGCCCGAATGACGGCCATATACGCTTCCGCCAGATCAGGCAGCGCCTCGATGGAAGGATGCTGTCGATAGCGAATCCAGCCAACGTCGTCCTGCCATCTTTTATTGCCAACGCAGCGTTGAACAGAAGGAAGATCGAGGATCGCGACGTTTGGAGGCGCTTGCTCTCGCAGCCGAAGATTCAACGTGTCGATTAAGCGTGTGCGGCCGCCTGCAAGACTGCCTGCCAAAACTCCATATGACTCACGTGCGGGATAGTCAAAAGCCGGTTGAAGAATGTGGCAGGCGAAGCTCCCGGACAAACGAGCCCATTGCAGCTTGCGTTGTTCGATGAATCGCTCGACCCATATCCCCTCATCCTGAGTCACTGCATCCAGCGCAAGGTCGCGCCAGTTCATAGCGAGCATAACGATCGTCGGGCGAAACTTCGCCAAACCACTTGTCTCATTCCAAATTTCCTGCTCGATCGAACCATAAGGGGCCTCATAGAATGAGGCCTCGATGCGATCGCGCAAGCAGAGTGCACGCATGATGGGCACTAGAAAGGCGGTTGTACTGGAGCCAAGGACGGCAATTTTGCAGCGACGTATGTTTGTATGAACTGAGGCACTCAACTCACTGACCAGCTTTTCTGCGCGAGCGAAAAAGACATGAGCAGGATATTGGGACAACGCAGACCGTAGCTGCTGGGCAGCCTCTTCCGACCGTCCGGCAGAGGCCAGCGTGCGGGCATATGAGAGCAAATCGAACGGATCGCGGGGAACCTGGAATAGAAAGAACTGCTGCCAGGCTACAACTGCCGGAGCACTGTCTGATGCCAGCTGTGCTCGCAGCCAAGCTGCATTGGGCGTATTCGGCAGGCCTTTCAGTACATCGCTTCGACGACAGTTGGCTACTCCCTCTAGAAGCTCAGCCAAATTGGAACAAACGCCGGGCTCGAAGCGCATCGCGAGACCGGCAACAATAGCTTGGATGCGCTCCAAACGGGCAGACTCGTCCAATGAAGCGAGCCCGCGACAGAGGTCAAGAGCGTTTGTCGCGACGTCTGCTTTCACGCTATAAGAGGCTCCTCTTCAACAAGTTGGCCCTTGCTCATCCGATGAGAACGCCGAGGAAGCAAGGATGCGGTTCCCGCCAACCACGCACGGAATTCAAGATCAGATAGTGTCGGGCTGTCGACCAACCGTGGCAGAGTTAGCTGGTCCATACCGGAGGAACAAAGACCAGGTTTGCACGTGGTGGCGGTCATTATCCCGTACTCTTTTAAAAAGCCTGGGTGTTCAGGCAGGTAGAATCCGCCCGTGTAACAAAAGTGCCGGGGCTCTCGGGAGGTGAAGGACACTATCCGGCGATGATTGTCCTGTAATTCAACGAACATGCGGTCGCGGGTGCGATACTCTCGATGCCTGTGAGTGTGGTACTGGATATCCACTCCTTGTGTGGCCAATTGCTTTGCCTCATCGGACGTGACCAGATGCATGATCCGGCGCCTGCAGAGATCTTCGTAATCGAGACGAAGACGTACGGCAAGTTCGCCCAAAAGATCGTCCTTTTCACGACCGGACATTTTTTTCACTTTGGCAAATTCCTGGATTGTGAGAGATGCACGATCGCGAGAAGCGACATCCGCCAACGAGACGAGAGCTGGGAATACCTCGGGCCAATCGAGCCAGCTTCTGTGCCGACCCTTCCATAGCAAATAAGAGCACATCGGATCGAACACCGGCCGATTGTATTCGACGTAGTACGTCGTTAAATACAAGGTGACGGGAAAGCCAAGAGATTCGATGATCGGGAATGCGACGCTGAAGAAATCATAAAAGCCGTCGTCAAATGTAAGCACCACTGCACGATCCGGTAACTCGCCGTCCCGCAAGCGCGCCGCAGCCTCGGACAAAGAGAGCACGTTGCAACGAGCTTGGCGCAGCAGATCCATACGGCGACGAAAAGTCTCCGCAGAGATATACAAATCCGACCATTCGTGCTCGTCATACATGGAAACACCGTGATAGCAGAGGATTAGGAGTCTGTGGCGTCGCCAGGCACTACTCGAAAGCAGAGATGTGGCTCCCGTCGCTTCCGCGAGCTGCAGCACGGCGGTTTTGACCTGCTTTAGCACGCCAGCGAGCTCTCGAATGCGCCGCGGCTCTCGAGAATACGCAGGAGGTCACGCACCGATTCCGCTTGGATCAACTCTTCATCGGCGTCTATTCCAAATGTGTCTGTGACTAACGCAAAGATCTGGACGTCCGCTAAAGACGTCCACTGAAGGATTGTCGTTCTATCATCCTGTTCTCGAAGACTTCTCTTTGGAAGCCCCAAGATTTCCTCTACAGCGGCAATAAAGGCGGAGCGTGTCATTGGCCCTCCAATGGAAAGCGCGCTGGTAATTCCCTTGACGGCAACGCAAAATAACTCTAGAAATCTGGCGAAACACTGTGCAATATCGCGTATCGTACTGAATGACTCCTCTAGCCGAAATACCTGAAAACCTGCATCAGGCTGAATTGGCCTTGTTAAGCATGAGCCGAGAGCCACCCGAGACCGCATGGCGCTTGCTTAGCGCTGTGGGCGACCGGGATTTGGGATCCCGCGACCTGAGGACGTTAAAAGAGAGAGCCGGTTTAGAAAAAGACGAATTCGAGAGACTCCTTCTGTGGCACGGGGCGCGCCAGTGCTTACCGCGGCTCGAGCTTCTCGAAATCGCCGACTCAGTTCGCATTAAACTCCGACAAGAACTGCAGCAACTGCATTCCGCGCCTGTGCCGCTTGAAGCAGGGTCGTATGCTTTTGAACGCGCAGCGAAAATCGCGACACTTCGAAGATTTCCAGCGGGCCCAATGGAGTGGGAATATTCCGGTATCCCGCGCTCTTTGCTATTTCAGGCAAAATTTCCGGCCAACATACGGCTCCTGTCATTCATTCTTCGTCGAATGGGTGGGTTTTCGCCTTGTTTCTTCATGCACTTGGCTCCGCCGCCGCGGAATCGCGGCCTCAGCATGCCTAAAGAAGTGTTACGAACTTACTACCGAATTGCGTGCTCGTTAAAGCTTCAGCGAAAGATGCTAGGCCTCGTGGCACATGCGTGGTTTCACGATCCAGCCGCTGTTCGGGACAACCCTCATCTACAAATCCTGAGTGTTCCATATCTGGAGCATGGCGGTCTGATCGTGCAACTGGCGGAAGCTCCACCTTCCTCTGGAGTGCTAGAAGGAAATGCGCAGAGGCGCGAGGAGTATCTCGCCGGGAAACTCAGGTATCGATACAGCCTCGCATTATGGCCTCGGCGTGCGGCTATCGATTGGGCTGACGCTCATCCGGAGTTGAGCGATTAACACACAGCACAGTCGGCCTGGGCTATCGATCTGAGCACGTTTCCAGAAACTCGAGCAGCAGCTTACTTCGAGTGAGCGCCCAAGCAATTCGCCTTCCGCCAAACGCGACTGCCGGTGCCGGCGTTTTCACGACTATAGTGCCTAGCGGCTTTGCCAGATTCAATTGCGCCTCGAGATCAGGAGTCTCGTAGCACAAATGATGTAGCCCACCGCCTCTCTTGAGGAAGGCCGAAACCGGCGAAGCGAGCCCAGCCGGCTCGACTAGCTCTATCAGCGGTTCTGCGGCGCCCTCTCTTCCAATGAAGCTGACGTTCACACCTTGTATTGGGTCAAAGATGATGTTTTCGTCCCATCTTGCCTCGAGTGCCGCAGCGAGAGAGTGGCCGTTGTCTTTTATTGACGCCACCACAAAGCCAAGATGGTGCAGCTTGAGGTGAACAGATACGGCGCATTCTGCCAAAGACTGTTGTACGAGGGCGTTCATACAGACCTAGAGGACAGTGAATTATTCCCACGATTCTTCTTGAAGGATTGGAGCTCCGCCTGGCCTTACTTGTTTGCCGCCGCTCGTGGCGAACAGGCGACGTACAACGATCTGCAACACATCCAGCCGGTAGTAACCTGCTGTACTGTGGCAAGTGACAAACGTGGCCAAAGCGAGTGTACCGACATAACAGAAACTACCGGCCAATGCAGCAACCAGCAGATCGCGCCAGCCTGTTATCTGGAACGTATGCTCGATCATTACGTAGGCAATTATGGTTGGGACGGCCAGGATGCTCGGCTTAAGAATGCCTTCGCAGAAATACTGTCGCAGGGAAATGCCGAGGACTTTGCACATGTGCCGGGGCACGAGAATGATGCTTGTGGTCAAAAGCGTGACCATGATTACGGCGGCGAAGGCTTCGAGACCCCACAGCTTCAGCGCGATGCTGCCGAGAATTGCGACGGAGAGGCCTTCTCCTAGACGGAA
>DATNAF010000239.1:0-5278 GCA_035572845.1 Terriglobales bacterium | reverse complement strand
CAGCGGCTGAATCGCAACCCACAGGTTCACGGGGCGACCGTCCAAGTGGTAGTGGCAGCGACCGATCTGCCGGTGGGTGTCAATCTTTCGGCGAAAGACCTGACCACGCTCGATTGGTTCGGGGACACATTGCCTACGGGCGCGTTCACCAAGCCTGAGGCAGTGGTTGGACGCCCTGTGCTCTATCCGCTGGCCGCCAAGCAGCCGGTTCTGGAGCGGGACTTGGGCGTCCTGGGCGCCGGGGTCGGACTCGCAGGCAAAATTCCCGCCGGAATGCGCGCCACGGCTGTGAAATCAAACGAGATTTCAGGGGTAGCAGGATTTTTGTATCCCGGCTCGCACGTGGATGTGCTCGTGACTTTCACGCCTCCCGGCGGCAATATGCCAATGACAAAGACGGTCTTACAAAACGTCCAGGTATTGACCGCTGGCCAGACGATTGAGCCCGATCCTCAGGGCAGGCCACATTCGGTCAATGTGGTCACTGTGCTGGTGAATCCGGAAGACTCGCAAAGGCTGCAGTTAGCCAGCTCGCAGGGCAATATCCAGTTTGTGCTGCGCAGCGGGGCCGATCAGAAGCAGGCAGAAATCATGCCCACGCGTCTGGACCAACTTTTCCCGAGCGATAAACCGGTGGCGGCGGCAGTTAAGCCCGTGAAGCATACTGCACACCAGGCGCCCCCAATGTATATGTTGGAAGTCATCCAGGGCACTAAGCGCTCGGAACAAAAATTTAAGGAATGAGGATTTTCCCTTCCAGCATGAAAATTTCCAGCCGGAATCCAACGACGGGCTTGTTTCTTGCTCTCGGATTGAGCTTTCTCCTCGCGCCGCTTACAGCCGCCGCCCAGTCCGAAGGCCAAGCCTTGCACGTATTCGTTGGCAAGTCGGTAGTGATCAATATGCAATCGCAGGTCTCGAGAATTCTTTCGAGCAATCCTGAAGTGATCGACACGCTTGCGACCTCGCCGACGCAGGTCGTCGTAGAGGGGAAAGCACCCGGCGTGAGCAGCCTGATCCTGTGGGATTCGAGCGGACACTCGCAAATTCTAGATGTCACCGTAGATGTCAACATCTCCCGTTTGCGTACCGCGATTGAACAGACCTATCCCGGCCAGCAGGTCAACATTCAAGCCGATGGCGCGCACTTGATTCTGACCGGGACTGTGTCAGACGCGAAGACTTCTGAAGACATTGGAAAAATGGCGTCTGCCTATTCGGCTGGAGTGGTGAATTCCCTGTCGGTCGCGCCAGTGCACGAACAGCAAATACTGCTACAGGTAAAGTTCGCGGAAGTCGACCGAACAAAACTGCAGCAGTTTGGAATCAATCTTCTTAGCACCGGTGCTGCCAACACTCCCGGAACAATCACCACCCAGCAGTTTACGCCGCCGGTTCAGAATGGGCAGCTTACGGGCAGGATTGGAGCGAAAAATACTGGGTTCACGAGTTCTCTTCAGCTCAGCAATCTGCTGAACATTTTTCTCTTTCGCCCCGACCTGAATCTGGGAGCCACGATTGAGGACCTCGAGAGCAACAACGTTCTTCAGATTTTGGCTGAACCCAACCTGCTGGCATTGAACGGTCAAAAAGCAAACTTCCTGGCCGGCGGCGAATTCCCGTTTCCAGTCGTACAGGGAGGAGCGAATGTGGGCGCAGTCACCATTCAATTTCGTCCGTTCGGAGTGAAACTGGACTTTACTGCTTTCGTCGGTCCCGATCGCGTAATTCGAATGCACATCGCGCCGGAAGTGAGCACTTTAGACTTTACCCAGGCGATTCAAATACAGGGCTTCACCGTCCCCGCGATATCCACACGCCGCACCGAGACTGAGATCGAATTGAAAGATGGACAATCATTCGGCATCGCAGGCCTGATGGACAATCGAGCAACGGTGCAGCTCAGCAAAGTTCCGGGCATTGGCGACATCCCGATTCTGGGAAATTTATTCCGCTCACGGTCGATCAATCGCACGGACAGTGAATTGATGGTGATGGTAACTCCGCGAATTGTTGATCCCGTGCAATTAAATGCGCCGCCGCCATTGCCCCCTGCGAATCCGGTCAAGTTCCTGGACAACCCAAAATTCGATAAGGGTCTACCCGCAAGTGTGGCAACACCTAGCAAAACACAAGCTCAGCCATCATCGAGTGCGAAATGAATCCGATGTCAATCAAAGACGCGCCCAACAGTTCATCGCGCGAAAGCTTCGCCAGTAACGACCCCCTGTCAGTAATCGGGATTTGCCTGGATGACGAGACCCTTGGGGTATTGCAGTCCTTCGCGGAATCCGCGCCGCTAATCCGGTTGCGTTCTCACTTGTCCGAGTACCGGGTACAGGAAACTGACCCCGGCAGTGAATGGATGGGCGGACCTGCGCCTGAGATCTGCATCCTGGATTTCGACCGCGACCGTCGCAAGGCCGCGGCCGCAGCTGAACATATTCATAGCGCTTCCCCGTCGACGGCGATTTTTGCAGTTTCCGCTGACTCTCAATCTGACTTAATCATTCAAGCCATGCGTAGTGGTTGCAGCGAATATTTGCTGAAGCCGATGGGGCGCGAACAACTGCTGAATGCGGTGGCGCGAGTTGGAGGGCGCAGGAAAGAACGCTCTCAACCTTTCCATGCCCATGTGCTTGCTTTCATGGGGGCCAAGGGCGGATGTGGCGTTACCAGCCTGGTCACGCAGTTGGGTGCGCTACTCGCCAGGTCATTTTCAAAACGAACGCTGATTATTGATCTGCATCAAAATTTTGGCGACGCCGCTTTGTATCTCGGGGTCACCCGCCATCGCTACCACTTCTTCGAGTTGGTTGAGAACACCGATCGCTTAGACGCCGAACTGCTGCAGAGCTTTCTCGCGCGTCATCCCAGTGGAGTGGAATTGGTACCCGCGCCCGAGGGCAATGATGGGCCGCGGAGAATCCTGCCCGGCGCAATCGTGCAGACGCTCGATTTTCTTCGCATGCGCTATGACTACATTCTGGTAGACATGCCTCCGGGGTTGAGTGACGAAAACCTGGAAATGATCCGGCACTGCGACCAATTTCATATGGTGGCCGTGGCCGAGGTTTCTGCTCTGCGCAACGTAGCACGGCAGTTTAACTATTTAACTCACAAGGAAATTCCCGCTGAAAGATTCCGGGTCGTGCTGAACCGCCACCAAAAACGCTCCCTGATTACCGACAGCGAGATCGAGAAAACGCTGGGGCAAAAAATCTTTTGGAAGGTCCCGAACCAGTACGCTCACGTGGTCAAAGCCATAAATGGTGGTGAGCCGATTGCACAGCTTTCAACTTCAGAGGTTGCAAAAAGCCTTACCGAACTCGCGGTCCAGCTTGGAGCGAAGCCGTCAGGAACAGATAAAAAGAACGAGAAGAAAAAAGAGAATCCGGGTTTTCTGGGATTGTTGGGGCGGTAATTTAGGGAGACAGTATGGGCGAATTCAATTCACTTGCGTCACAACTCGGGGGAACAAACGGCTTGCCAGTGGCCGAGATTAAGCGCACCGGCCTGAGTTTCAAGGAGTATCAGGACCTGAAGTCCAGCGTTCACCGCGACCTCATCAGCAGAGTAGACCTGGAACGCGTCGCCAATCAGCGTGACGATCACACTCGCGGTCAGGTTCTGGCAGTCATTCAGGATCTGGTTGCAAATCTGAAGACCCCGCTTAGTGGCCGTGAGCGCGAACGCCTCGCTCTGGAAGTGCTGGATGAAGTTTTTGGATTGGGCCCGCTTGAGCCTGTATTACAAGATCCCACAGTTAGCGACATCCTGGTAAATGGCCCGCGGCAGGTTTACGTCGAGCGTGGCGGAATCCTTGAAGAAAGCAATCTCATGTTCAAGGATAACGCGCACTTAATGAACATTATTGACAAGATCGTCTCCGCTGTGGGAAGACGCGTCGACGAATCTTCTCCAATGGTTGATGCGCGGTTGGCCGATGGGTCCCGCGTCAACGTGATTATTCCTCCGCTCGCAATTGACGGCCCGCATATTTCCATCCGGCGCTTCGGTCATATTCCAATCACTGAAGACGACTTGCTAAAGAACCAGACCCTGACCAAGCCGATGTTGGAGTTGTTGCGCGCCGCGGTGAAAGCCAGAATCAATATTGTGATTTCTGGAGGCACGGGCGCCGGTAAAACCACGCTGCTGAATGTTCTTTCGGGGTACATTTCCGAGAAGGAACGAATCGTGACCATTGAAGATTCCGCCGAGTTGCAATTGAAGCAACGCCACTGCGTACGGCTGGAAACGCGGCCTGCCAACATTGAAGGCACGGGATCGATCATGCAGCGTCAATTGGTAATCAACAGCTTGCGTATGCGGCCCGACCGCATAGTGGTGGGCGAAGTCCGTGGCGAGGAGGCGCTGGACATGTTGCAGGCAATGAACACCGGACACGACGGCTCGATGACCACCGTCCATGCCAACAGCCCCCGCGACGCGATTGCCCGTATTGAAACTATGGCGCTGATGGCCAACTTAAATCTGCCGGAAAAAGCGGTCCGCCGGCAGATCGCTTCTGCGGTTCAACTGATTGTCCAGATTTCGCGGTTTACCGATGGCTCACGCCGCGTGACGCATGTCACCGAAATCAGTGGCATGGAAGACGACGTGGTGAGCCTGCAAGACGTGTTCGTGTTCGACAAGCAGGGAATATCTCCGGATGGGAGGGTGCTTGGCGCCTTCACCGCAACCGGGGTGCGGCCAAATTTCTCAGAGCGATTGAATGCTTCGGGAATCAACGTGCTGGCGTCATGGTTTGAGCATTCGCACAGCGTGAACTAGGAAAAGACTGTAAATGCCTCCATTGTTAATGTTCATCTT
Source organism: Terriglobales bacterium (assembly GCA_035572845.1). Lineage (GTDB taxonomy): Bacteria > Acidobacteriota > Terriglobia > Terriglobales > Acidobacteriaceae > Gp1-AA145. The sequence goes on along the minus strand of DATNAF010000239.1, from coordinate 442 downwards.
GTTGCTGACCGTAAGCTTCGCGGTCATCTTCTACCTCGTCCGGCCTACCAAGTCGGAGGTGGCGGTGCAGCGGCACCTGGAGACCATCAAGGTCGCGCAATCGGACCAAGGCGAAGAGATAACCATTCTTAAAGAAGAAGGTTATAGCCCAAATCCGGCAATAAGCGGGATCGTACGGCAGATTCCTGGCGCCAAAGAAACATTAGATCTGATCGGACAAGCCGGCAGGGCATGGCCGGTAAGCGCGGTTTTAGGCATCGTGGGCATGTCGATGCTGCTCACGGCCACCATAACTTCCTTTTTTCTTCCCGACGTTCTTCCCCTGTTGGCCGCAGTCGTTGCCGGTGCTGTTCCGTACATTTATCTGCTGATTTTGCGGGAGCGCCGCCTAAGACTGTGTGACAAGTTTCTGCCTGAAGCAATCGATTTGATGGCTCGCGGC
>DATNAF010000238.1:0-9067 GCA_035572845.1 Terriglobales bacterium | reverse complement strand
GCCCCTGCAGCGGATCTTCTGCAGACTCTGCGCAGCATTCAGGGCCTAATGGACAAACTCACGCGCGTGAATGTCGGGCCCAAAGACAGTGCGGAAGCGCAAGTCTCAGCGGCGGAATTTATTCTCGAAGGTCTGTACGCATTGAAACGTATTGGCAGAAACGAAGAGCGTGTCTTCACCGGCGGCGAAAAACAGCCACGCCCCAGCGAGAAGCCGTACGAGCGAGAAGAGCTGCCCTATAGGAGCAGAAGGCCGCTCAATTAGATAGAACGTCGTGGGTCGTGCGTCGTTCGCCGTTCGCTCACACCAGAAGCCATTGGCAGTGACAAGCGCCATGATTGATTTGAATTTGTCAGATTAACAGCGGCCCAACTTCATGCATCAACTCGGCCCACGACCGACGACGCACGACCCACGACGGTTCTTATGAAACGCATTCGCTACACCAAATACGTGCCCGATCCTGCCGGCGAAATGAGCATGGAGGACCTGCTCGGGGCGCTCTCTGATTATCTATTGCAGAGCGGCTTTCAGAATTACCTTTCCTACTACGATCTTCCCGACGGCGAGCAAACACTCGATGACCTGCGCGATGCCATCGAGCAAGCACTCATGGATAGCGAGCTATTGAGTGAAAAACTCCGTGAGCAGTTGCAGCAGATGCAAGGGCAGGGATCACTCGATGAGTTGATCGAAAAATTGATCCAGCGGATGCAGCAGGAAGACTACATCAGCATCGACCAGCCTCATGATCCTGCGAAGCGCCCGAGCACTGGTGGAGGCCAGGTCGGTGAAGCCCAGCAGCAAGCGCGATTCGAGATCACCGACAAGAGCCTCGATTTCTTGGGATACAAAACTCTTCGTGACCTGCTGGGTTCGTTGGGCAAATCGAGTTTCGGCCGCCACGACACCCGCGACATGGCCACGGGAATTGAGGCGAGTGGCGCGTCCCGGCAATACGAATTTGGCGACACTTTGAATCTCGACATCACCGCAACCCTGTCGAGCGCAATTCAACGCGAAGGGCTGTCGCTTCCGCTGAACATTGAATATTCAGATTTGCAGGTTCATCAGTGCGAATACCAGTCGTCATGCGCAACTGTACTGATGCTCGACTGCTCGCATTCCATGATCCTGTACGGCGAAGACCGCTTCACGCCCGCCAAAAAAGTTGCGATGGCGCTCTCGCACTTGTTGCGCACCCAATATCCGGGGGATTCGCTGTCGCTGATTTTGTTTCACGATTCCGCGGAAGAAATTCCCCTTTCGCAATTGGCGCGCGTGAAGGTTGGTCCTTACTACACCAATACGCGCGAAGGACTCCGTCTGGCGCAACGCATTCTGCGACGCCAGCAAAAGGACATGAAGCAGATCGTTATGATTACTGACGGGAAGCCGTCGGCGCTGACTCTGGAAGACGGCCGCATCTACAAAAACGCCTTTGGACTCGATCCGCTGGTCGTGAGCCAAACCCTCGAAGAAGTTTCAAAATGCAAGCGCGCCGGAATTCTGATCAATACTTTTATGCTCGCATCGGATTACGGGCTGGTGCAGTTCGTGCAGAAAGTAACCGAAATGTGCCGTGGCAAGGCGTACTTCACGACACCGTACACCCTGGGACAATACCTGCTGATGGATTACATGTCGAGAAAAACCAAGACTATCCATTGAATGCAGAAGTCAGAAGTAAGAATGCAGAAGTGAGAATGCAGAAGTCAGAAATAAGAATGCAGGAGTAAGAAGATAACAGTTCAGGAGTGGGATTTCAGATAAGTTGTCTTTCTTTGCGTTCTCATTTATTTCTCGGCGCTCTCTGCGGTTAAAAGCTTTTAAACAGCAGAGAGCCTAGCAAAAGCCGATTCGCAGAGAAGACCCTCAGCCCTTCGGCAATTCCTGCACTGCTCTCCACGCCTGATCGATAGCGCCATCCGTATATGCATAAGCTCCCGCATCGGCATTTGCGATGGTAATTCGTCCGAATGGTTTTCGCGCCACCTCGCACGGAATCTCTCCCCCATCAATCCAGAATTTGTCCCACAGCGAGTTGTATTCGTAAGCGTAACCGTGTGGCCAGCGGTTCACGGTAATGGCGGCGATGTCGCGAGCCGGATCGAATCCGCCCGAACCAAGCGTACGGGCAAGCTGGTCGCGGATATTGCGTTCCATGGTCGGAAACTCAGTCATAAATAATTCAATTCGTCCCATGCGATGCTGATCGCGCGCCGGCAATCCAGGCTTGCAGGGAGTCTTCATCATATGAATCACGATCGGCTCATCCGGAGACTTGGAGCATTCATACCCGCCGATGCTTACCGGCAAATCCAACGTGAATGCCGAGTGATAACAACTCGGTGCATAGACCGAACTGGCGCCGACCTTCTTAAAAGAATTCCAATTGCGGATCGCCACATTGGTGTAAAGCAGCGGAACTTTTGCCGCGGAGTGCAGCGCCTGCTTCTGATGTTCTGGCAGGTCCGTGCAGATATACGGAATGACCATGTTCCAGCACGCCAGCACGGCATACGGCGCACGTGCGGTGTAAAGCTTTCCTAACCGCGAGTAAGTGATCTCAACTTCTTTCGCGATCGCAGAATCTCCAACGTGCTTCACTCTCACCGCAGTACTGCTCAACCTGACCCGCACTGGCGACGATGGGTCATCGATTTTTGCGTAGTTTGCCTTTTGGGTGATAATGTCAGCCGCTGAATCGCCCGCGATCGCCTGAGGAACTAATTTGCGAACCAGCATGCGAGCAATCGAGGCATTGCCGTCGGGGAAATGAAAAAAGTATCTCTCCGCTTCTTCATTGGGAATTGCGTCGCGGTTCATGCCCTTGCCTGGCCCGGGCTCCAGTTTCATAGCTGAGAATCCCGGCAATCCCAAGCCCCATGCATCTTGCGCGGAAACGGCATCGATTCCCACACCAAACAGTCCATGAGGGGCAGATTGGTACAGCTTTACCACCTGAACGTCGACGTGGGCGAGATCGGTCAGGAACTTGGCATAGCTGATGCGCGCCAAGCGGTCTTTCTTTTCATCCGAAGAAAGTCCAGGCAAATAATCCTTTGCATTGCTGAACAGGTCCTGGAAATCCTGCTTCGCTTTTTGTGACATCGGCGACTCAGCGAAAAAAGAGTTCCATCTTTCAGGCGAAGAGCGCAATGAATCGCCGCTTTCGCCGGCTCCGATGGGCGCGGGATTGATAACCAGCCTGTCACTCCCGAATGTCTGCTTATCAAAAAAAATATGCGAACGTAGCCCCAACGAACTATAAAGATCTTTTGAAACGTACTTGGGGTACGACGCTACGTCGATGCCTAGATCTTCCACCACGCCCTTGGCGACCGCGCTGTATGGGGCCGGACTCTCGATTGAGAATGTCCCGCCGAATCCTAAGAGCTTGCGATCTCCAACGGTGAATTCATTCCGCTTTGCATGCCCGCCAAAATCGTCGTGATTGTCGAGAATGAGAACTCGAGCATTAGGATTTGCCTTGCGGAAAAAATAAGCAGCCGAGAGCCCGCTGATCCCACCGCCGACCACGATCAGATCGAACTTCTCCCCGGTGTCAGCCGGCGTGCCTGCTTTTTGCCAGAAGTCGTCATCACGCAGGCTATGAGCAACTTCGAACGATCCTACGTGACTGCCGCGCAAGCCGGTCAATGCGGGAGGGTAATAGTCAGGAGATTTCTCTGGATCGAGATCATGTTGCAGCGCCGCCAACAAATGCGGAGGCAGCATGGAAACCCCGGCGGTGACTGCAATCCCATTCAAAAAATCTCGCCGCGTGATATTGCGGCCCATGCCCAGGTCTTTATCGTTCGAGTCTGCCATTTGCCCCCTTTGAATCCGTATGAACGATTGGACGCGCCGGACGAGCTATGGTTGAGCGCCTTCTTCAGATTTCTTGACCGCCGCTTCGGCGGCTTGGAAGCCCATTTTGCTATGGGTCCCATCGCAGAATGGCTTGTTGACCGAGGCCCCGCAGCGGCAAAGGGAGAAGGCCGGTTTGCCGGTTAGATCATATTTATTCCCGTCAGCATCCACCAACTCAATGGAACCCTCGGGCGCTTCTACGCGATAAGGACCGTTTTTCCTGACTGTAATTTTGACCGCTGCCATGCTTCCTCCAATGGGATGAGAACCAGCAAGAAAGATACCAGCTTCCGCGGGAGGTCTGCTACTCGGTGGGAATAGCGACTGGGCTATTTCGCTCAATACAGATATGTGGTACTCCGGTGGTTTTGATTCCTTCGTGTTACTTCGTGTCCTTCGTGGTTCATGCCTTTTCAACCCGTAAACCACAAAGGACACAAAGTACCACGAAGGAAATCGGGCCCGTTCAAGACAACGGAAACGTAATACTGACTTCTTCGTTTCAAAGGGAAAGATGTGCGATTAAAAAACAGTCCGTTACCGGAACAGCTCAGGCAGCCTTGGCAGTTCGACTAATCACACTGCGATAAAGCTGAATGTAATTGCTGGTCATGCGGTTGGAGTTGTAGCATTCGCGGGCGCGATTGAACGAGCGATTCGCGAAACTACGGCGCAGTTCTGCATCTTTGTTGAGAATACGAACCGCTTCGCTGAGGCTATCAGCGTCATTGGTGCGGAAATAAACCGCAGCTGGTCCCCAAATTTCGCGAAGCGAAGGAATGTCGTTCAAGATAAGCGCGCATCGTGAGAGCGCAGCCTCAACAATCGTCATGCCAGTCGGTTCGTAACGCGCGGCCGAAACATACATTGAAGCGCGGCTGTATAGCAGTCGCAATTGCGATTCAGAACGCGGACCTCGCAGCACCACTCCTTCATGTCCATCATTGAAACCGACGTCGGCACGGAAAATTGTCTCGGCAGAGTGCGCCGGCTGTTTCGCATCCACCACGCAAACCGGCACCGGATGCGATCTTTCCGCGAGTAGATTGACCTGCGACGCCGGATCCAGAATTCTTCCGATAGCCAGGACCGCATCGTTTTTCGTCACATACGGATTGAAGTGAACTGGATTTCTTCCGTGATTGATGACAACGCCGTGCATGGACGCGGAATAACTCGCACGCACGGCTTCGAGCATCCAGTCGCTGCCGGCTACGACTGCCGACGCTCGGGCCAGGCCTTCTGTCGTGGCATTCCGATACCAGCGCAGCCAGGTGCTTTCTTTAGGAACATGACCGTGCACCGACTTCCACCACGTGACCAGATCGCCGTGGGCCACCACGATTCGCGGAATCGGAACCGGCAAGGCGCCGTAGCAAAGATGATTGGAATGAAAAAAATCCGGCTTAATATCTGCGGCGAGCGCGCAAAGATAATCCGACGCATCGGCAAAATCCTGCTGGCCTTCGTGCATCCAATCGAGGCGAAATGCGGTTGGCCGATAATCAAGACCGCGCAGGCTCTCCATCCAAGCGGTCTGCTCGGGTAACGGGATTTCGCCGAAGCTTACCAGCGTGACGCGCATCCCGCGTCCGATCAGGCCTGAGATCAGTTCCCGCGTGTACGTCCAGCTGTTGCCGTTCAATGTATCGGACGTCATCAGGACGTGCATAAGAACCCCGACTCATTTTATTGGATGCAGATTTTTCCACCAGCTTTTTATTAGGAAAACAATTGCTCAGTTTCTGCGAATCTCTGCACATCCGATACAATCAGCCCATGTTGCGATTGATGTGCATCACCGCGCATCCCGATGACGAAGCTGGAGGCTTTGGGGGCACGCTGCTTTCGTACGCAGAGCATGGGGTGGAGACCAGCGTGGTTTGCCTCACGGCGGGCCAGGCGGCGACGAACCGCGGCGAGGCGAAGACTGATCAGGAACTTGCTGAAATGCGCAGGCACGAATTCGCGGCATCATGCCAGATTCTAAAAGTCTCCAAGCCAATTCTTTTGAATTATCCAGACGGGCAGCTGTACCGCCAAGAGCTTAATCGGATTGTGTACCACCTGACCATGCGGATTCGGGAATTTCGACCCCATGTGGTGATCACATTCGGCGGTGAGGGTGGCGTCACCGGGCATCCCGATCATTCGATGGCGGGCATTTTTGCGACGCTGGCATTTCACTGGGCGGGGCGTGCCAGCCGCTATGCCGACCAACTAAAGAACGGTTTAGATCCGCATCGGGCGCAGAAGCTGTACTACGGCACTGCTGATTTTGCGCTTCCCAACCGTCCCCCGATCACTTTTACGCCGCAAACCGCTGCGATCGACATCAAAAAATATCTGGACACAAAAATTTCGGCCTTCAAGGCGCACAAGACTCAGGCGCCTCTCTGGCCGCTGTTCGAACAAAATGCCCGCCGCCGCGAAAGCGAACTCTATCACTTAGCTGCTTCCGTCAAGGCCAGCGAACTCCATACGGAGACAGATCTTTTCGCAGGCGTGGACGAAAAGGTTTAGTTTCAGTGTGCCCGAAGAATGTCGCTTAATGTGTCCGGCTTCGATTCCTCGCGCACCAGGTGTGGATATTTTTCTCCGCCATGGTAATCGATGACGAAAGTCCGGAAGTAGTCGGTGTTTTCGATCAGCAACTGCAGCTGCTGCGATGTCTTTTTACCCTCGTAGAGCGCATCGCGCAAGACTTGCGGCGTGAATCGACGCCCGTTTACGGCAAGAATTTTCATTCCCGGCCCGATTCCTGCATGCGCTGCGTCCATGCCCTCGATCGTATCTTCGATGTCGCCATTCTCTTTAATGATCAGCCCGACAGAGAATGCTGCGTTCAGCGTGCGATGATCGTCTTCCCACGCCCTCATCATCGGTGAGCGGTTTTCGTCATAAACAATCTTCCAGCCTGTGCCCTCGATACCGCCGAGCGGAGCTCCCGGTCCGTGGTTTGTCAAACGCTCGGTCCAGAAGCCGCGCCAGTCATACGGCGCGATTTGATTGAGCGCATTCACTACGTCATCAAATGTGTACGTTTTCACCATAGGCGGAGTGCTGGGGGCGCCGTGGAACAATTTGCAAAAATCGTCGATCGATTTCTTCCCGCCGGTCTGCTGGCGAATAATGCTGTCCGCCCATAGCCAGTCGAGTTCGCCTTCATCGTAGTAATCAACGCTGCGCCGCCAGGAATCCCATTCTTTCGGCGTGTAATAGAGCAATGCCGCGGCGTCTGCGGTATCTTGCAAATTGCGCCAGGTTCTTCCGGGACGATGATCCAGCATTGCCGCTGACCGCGCCAACTCGTCGCGATATTCCTGCGGGGTCCACAACCCGCTTCGCGCCGTGAGGACGTCGCCTAGATATTCGGTTAAGCCTTCATAGACCCATAGCAAATCATCCTGCATGGTCTGCTCATAATCAGAAGTGGTCAGATCAGCCGGACGCCGATATTTTCCATTCCACGAGTGCACATATTCGTGGGGAAGTAGACCCGCGTGCAAAGATCTGAGCTCAGGATCGATGAGCGTCCGCTCTTCCGAACGGCTGTCATTTGCCTCATGATGCTCGAGTCCGAAATGAGCCACGTGATCGCTCAAACTGAATAGGAAATGGTAGTCACGATAATGCGTAGCGCCGAACAACGTCGTCGCCTGCTTTACCAGATTGCTGTACTCATCCCACACCTGCTGCGGCGCGTCCAGCGCCATGGTGCTGTCGGACGCGATATCCATTTCTACTGGCGGGTTCTGCCCCTGATTGAGCGGAACAACTTTTAAATATTCGCCACTGATGATCGGCGAATCAACCAGTGTGAAAAGCGAAACTGATTCAAAGTGAATCTCGTCGCCTGATCGCGATGTCACCGGCAATGGTGTGCCGAATTTCCAGCCGGCCGGCAGCCGCACCGAAGCTGAGTAAGTAATTTGATCTCCAGTCCAGCCTTTGGGATAGAGCAGGACCTGGTTCCAACTGATCACCAACATTTTTTGCGTGGCCGAAGAGCCCGCGGAAAACAAGCTCTGGTCCGATTCCCCGGGTTCCAGATAATCCAGTGAGGCATGAACTTCCTGCGCACCAGCTGGGACTTCAACATGGATTGCCCAGTCATCCGCCAGATCTCGCCGCCATTTCAGAAACTGTCCGTTGGCCGTGAACTTGAGTCCGGCCAAGTCAATGGCGGGGCCGCTGGGCGCATGCTCGCCGGGAATCCATTTCGGATAATAGAGAGTCAACGTTCCGGGTGTTGCAGGAATCGTGAGTTGCGCGTGCAGAATTTTTCGCGGAGCATCGGTAGCGTCGAGAGCAATATTAATATGTGGCGCGGCGCTGGCCGCATATGATGCCAATGGGCACGCGATTACAGCTATCAACACCATTACGAGGGGGGAAGTCCTCACTGGGGTTCTCCTTTGTTCGGTTCCTAACAAACTCCTGACTATAACATCCCGCTCGAACCTCTGACGCGCTACGCCTTTCGCGAGAAACGATTTAATTAAGGGGCGGAACGCATCGGGCCCACGGTAGTTTTCATTGGTATCATCGATGCGTGAGTTCGCGGCGCGGAAAATTCATCACCTTTGAAGGATTGGACGGGTGCGGGAAAAGCACCCAACTCGCGCGTCTTGCAGAGAAGCTGGGCCAGCACGGATTTTCCGTTGTGATGACGCGGGAGCCTGGGGGCACCGATACCGGTGATAAAATTCGGCGCTTTCTTTTGGATACGCGGACTTCAGGCCTTGTGCCGATGGCGGAACTAGCGTTGATGTTCGCCTCGCGTGCGCAGCATATTCACGAGGTCATTTTGCCCGCTCTAAATTCAGGGCAGATCGTACTCTGCGATCGCTTCACCGATTCGAGCGAAGCATATCAAGGCGGCGGGCGAAGGCTTGGAAGTAGGCCGGTGCTCGACTTACATGCAGTGCTGTGCGGGGATTTGAAACCAGACCTCACCATCTTGATGGATTCCGACGTAGGCGCTAGCGTTGAGCGCGCCCGTCGCCGGAACCTCACGCGAAGTGCATCTGAGAGCGATGAGGGTCGATTTGAGAAGGAGAACCGCGGGTTTTTCACTCGCGTGCATAACGCATATTTGGAGATTGCAAAACGGGAGCCGGAACGAGTGGTGGTCATTGACGCGCGCGGCACCCCGGACCAGACCCACGCCAAAATTCTTCAAGCAGTA
>DATNAF010000237.1:0-6203 GCA_035572845.1 Terriglobales bacterium | reverse complement strand
GAGGAGATCAGCATTAAGCGGCTCGCTGCCGTGCCCTGGACTACGTTGTGCCTCGCCTGTCGGGAATCTAGAGATCGCAATCCAATGCTAATCCAGAACTCGATCGAACGAGATCTATTCAATGCCGTCTAAGCCTAAGGTCGGCCGATGTTCGCCCGGACGATCCAAAGGCACCTGCATGCAGAGGCGGTAAGCGGCGGCTGCAAGTTGAATCGATTCCGCCGCCCGAATGCCCTGACCACCTATGGTCACTTGGCCCTATATCGTTGTCATCGGAGGCCCAAGCCTTCCAGATCGTGTCGCAATTCCATAGCAATATATCCACTGCAAACCCCTAACCGATCGTTCGCCGGGTGCTTGTAACACTTGTGTAATCTCGGCGGCGAAAGCGGCGCGATGATTGACACAAACGCTACTTCGGTCTACGATTGAGACGACTGAGCAAGTCCTCCGCCCATTCTGCAGATCGTCTGAACTAAGTCAGATCCTCTGACATTCCTCTACTTAGCGAACCGCAGTTCCAAGAGGTATCCTCTGGTGGTCAGAAATAGAAAGCGAAGAGTGGTTCAACCGATTTATACATGCGAGGGCGGGGTCGTCCCATCTCGCGTCGGGGCGGACAAAAATTCCGAGCTCGGATCCGATGAGGTTATTGCCCACTCGTAAATACAATGTCTATCTTTAGTTGGATTCTCCTCGGATTAATTATTGGGTTCCTCGCCAGCAAGATTGTAAACAGGCGCGGCGAAGGCATTTTCCTCGATATAGTTTTAGGCATCGTGGGCGCTGTGTTCAGTGGATACTTGTTTACTTTTTTCGGCGCTGGTCTAGTTACCACCTTGAACATGTACAGCGTGCTTGTAGCAACCGCGGGAGCCATGCTGATTCTCGTTGTGTATCACAGCATTCGGCGGCTTACCATTCTCCGCAAAAAAGGACGGATCGCTAGTAGAGTTCCATAGCGTGCGACTGTAGTTACGCAGCCGCACAAGGGGCAATGCTCTATACATAAGCGTTCGCACCAGAAAGCGGCCGAGTCCTACAAACGAGTCGCTCGCGCCCACCGTTCTGGTATGGAGCATCGGCAGGCAGGATCACAGGACCGCGAACCACATAGCGACACAAAAGCGTGGTCAAGCCCAAATGGTTCTTATTCTGTTTAGTAACGGTAAAACAAGAGGTTTTCCATGTTTAGTGAACCAAGCCGGATCGCAGACGCGATCAACAATCCAAGATTTCATTCAGGCGACCGGGTGATTCTAGCTAAGGGACCGTATAAATATACGCGTGGAATCTTCCTTGCTCTGAAGCAAGATGTGAAATGGGCCGCCATCCGCGAGTCGAACGGAGTCGCCAATAGCCATCCTGTGGATTGGCTGCGCAGCGACTCTGACGAAAGCAGGGCGGATGCAACTATCGGACGAAAGGCAATCCAATGAAACACTTCTGTGTCAACGACATCGCCGTGACGGATGAATTCAACATGGTCCCGGGCGATCTTTTTTCGCCAACGCAAGACGTGATTGCCGCTCTCGCTCACGAGTTCTGGAAGCGCAGAGGGAGCCCGCTCGGTTCGCCCGAGGAGGACTGGTTTCAAGCGTTGCGGCAAATTGAGCACCACAGAACCCCAGGTTCTGCCGTTTGACTGCTCACTGGGGAATGTATTCAGACTTGAGCTGCTGGCGGCCTCAAGGTGACGCCGACGCCCTCCTATTTACCGTTATCAGTGTTTTTTCGAGGGAGATCCGGCGCAGACTCGCCACACTTCCGAAATTCGAGTGTTCAGCGAAAAGTGAAGCGTCCAGTCAGAAAAACAGTATTGACGCCGCATCCGGGTCTGGAACCGAATTGGCATAAGCTCAACTCCCTACGAGGCAACTTTGCTATAGCACGAGCAGTGCCAGAGCCGCGACGCCCATTACAGTCGCGCAAGTCCAGCCCAACACTTGAGCGCCGGGAGCCTAGGTCGTGCCTCGCCGGCAAGGACAGATCTACCGCGCAGGTTTTCATTTTTGCCAGAACACGGCGGGGCGCGTCTTTTTGATCGCCCGCCGCCGGACAAAGATTCCCACAGAGACGGGATTCCGACTATGTGTTCAGGTGGAATTGTTTTCCCTGGGTTGTAGGCGTTAGGCTGGTTTGAACACATAAGTTAAACGGAGTCGTTGCGCGGAAGCCAGCTGCTGAAGTAGCTGACCGTGTCGTAAGCGACGTAGATGCTGAGACAAGAGGGTCTAGTATGCCTGATGTTGCACGTTTTGCCGATTTTGAGGAAGGTGCTGAAGATGACAAGCAGCCCCGGATTCTGAGATTTCCGATCGTGGGGATTGGCGCGTCGGCTGGTGGCCTCGAGGCCTTCACCCAATTGTTGACAGCGCTGCCGGTAAGTACGGGCATGGCCTTCGTCCTTGTTCAACATTTAGACCCGGCTCGCGAAAGTCAACTCGCCGAAATCCTGTCTCGCACGACCATCATGCCGGTAAAGACCATCGAAGATGGCATGGCCGTGGAACCTAACACCGTGTACGTTATCCCTCCCAACACCGGCCTCACTATAGCTGAGGGGGCGCTGCACATCTCGCCTCGTTCCTCGGAACGGGTGCCTCATTTGCCAATCGACCGCTTCTTTGAGGCGCTATCCGAAGAGCAACGGCGACTGTCAATCGGTGTGATTCTATCCGGAAACGGCTCGGATGGAACTCAGGGCCTTAAGGCGATCAAGAGCCAATGCGGCGTCACCTTTGTTCAAAAAGAGATAACGGCAAAATTCGACGGGATGCCCCACAGCGCAAACGCGAGCGGCGTAGTGGATTTTGTGCTCTCCCCGGCCGAAATCGCTCGCGAACTCGCCAGAATTAGTAGTCACCCGTACGTCGTCTCTTCCCCTCACCAGATAGCCAGCGAAACTTTGCCGAGCGGAGAGGCGGACCTGCGCAAGATCTTCGCACTTGTCAAGCGAGCTACGGGCGTTGACTTCGCCTGCTACAAGCAGACGACCACTCGGCGGCGCATCGGGCGGCGCATGATCGTGCATCGGAGGGAAACCCTCGGTGAGTACTTTGAATGCTTGCAAGAACACCCTGAGGAGGTGCAGGAGCTTTATAAGGACATCCTCATTTCCGTTACTCACTTCTTTCGCGATCCACTGTCGTTCAACGCCCTGTCGAAATATTTGACTGCTATGGTTCGAAGCAGACAGGTCACGGATACATTTCGTGTCTGGGCGCCGGGCTGCGCGACCGGTGAGGAAGTTTACTCACTCGCAATTTGCCTTGAGGAAATCTTCCTCCGTGAGGACGTCAGGCCAGCACTGCAACTGTTTGGTACCGACATCAGTGAACTGGCGCTCGGTAAGACTCGCCGCGGCCGTTACCCGGAAACCATTGCCGAGAATGTTTCTTCAGAGCGACTGACCCACTACTTCGACAAGATCGACGGCCAATATCAAATCCGCAAATCCATTCGGGATTCTTGCGTTTTCGCAAAACAGGACGTGACCCGTGACCCTCCGTTCTCACGAGTTGATCTCATTAGCTGCCGTAACGTCCTGATCTATCTGGGAACGGTTCTGCAGAAGGCCGTCCTGCCGGTGTTCCACTACAGCCTGAAAGAAACGGGACTGCTTTTTCTTGGACCGGCCGAGACGGTCAGCTCGGCCGCTGATCTGTTCCAGGTTGTGGATGACAAGCACAAGATCTTCGCCAGGAGCACGGTGCCTATCCGGTTCAGCGCTTCCTTTCCAATTCGCCGAGATCCAGTCGGCGCTTCGCCGACTGACCTTGGCTCCCCACGACCAATCGATGTCGACTGGCAAAGGCAGGCAGATCAGGTTATCCAAAGCCGGTATGCGCCCGATGCAGTGATCATCAACCAGGATCTGCAGATTCAGCAATTCCGGGGACGCACTGGCTTCTATTTGCAGCCTCCGTCGGGAGGCAAAATCCAGAATCTGCTCTTGCTGGCGCACGCAAGTTTGCAGGCGCCATTACGTGAGGCGGTCATGGCCGCCATGGCCCGGAATGCGGCGGTCCAGCAGCGCGGCTTGCGAATTGAACATCAGAACGAGAAACGAGAGATCAATCTCGAAGTGATTCCCATTTCGTCGACCTCGGCCACTGACCGCTATTACTTAGTGGTATTTGAACGCACAAGTCCACTGCCCGCAATCACCGATGGCGACGCGCTCCTGAGGACACCTAAACCCGAACAACCCCAGGACGAAATTGCGCGACTGAAACACGAGCTTACGGAAAAGGACGAGCATCTGCGTTCCATCACAGAAGAACACGAGGCCGCATTAGAGGAGCAGCGGGCCTCGAACGAAGAGATTAGCAGCGCAAATGAGGAACTCCAGAGCACAAACGAAGAGTTAGCGACAACTAAGGAAGAGCTGCAATCGGCAGTCGAAGAACTGACCACCGTGAATGAAGAACTTCAAAATCGCAACCACGAACTGGGCGTTCTTTTCAACGATCTGAACAATCTGTTTACCGCCGTCAATACTCCCATCCTCATGGTGGACCGTTCTCGCCTCCTTCGGCGTTTCACACCGGCTGCCGAGCGATTTTTCGGTTTAAGCACCGGCGATTTGGGGCGTGACATTGCCGATCTTCCAGCTCGCACCAACTTGCCTCAACTTCATGGACTTGTGCGTGAAGTCATTGACACCCTCGCTGTTGGGACATACGAGATACAAGACCAAGAGAATTGCTGGTGGTCCGTGTCTATCCGCCCCTATCGCACCATCGATCATCGGATAGAGGGAGCCGTCCTTACATTCGTCAATGTGGATTCATTGAAGCGCAGCTTGCAAGCTGCACAGGAGTCCCGGGACTATGCCGACGCGATTGTAGAAACCGTCCGCGAATCTCTGGTGATATTGAGTCCGGATCTGCGCATTGAGCGGGTGAATACAGCGTTTGAACAGGCGTTTCAGGTAGGTAAGGACAAAAGCGAGGGCAGTTTGCTCTATCAATTCAATGATGGCCAATGGGATATTCCGCGGCTTCGTCACCTCCTGGAAGAGGTGTTGCCCAAGAACGGCTTCTTCGAAGACTTCGAGGTTGAGCACGATTTCCCGCGAATCGGGTTCCGGAGTATGTCGCTCAATGCCCGTCGAATTCTTCTACAGGGCCGGAGCACGCAGAAAATTCTACTCGCCATCGAGGATGTCACGGAACGCAAGCGCGCCGAAAAGCAGCTGCTGCGCTCCAATGCGGACCTTGATCACTTTGGCCATGTCATTGCCCATGATTTACAAGAGCCGATACGCACCATAGGCACCTACACGCAACTGATCCACTGCCGGTATCGGGGCAAGCTCGATTCCGAGGCCGACCAGTTTATGCGGTTCATCCAGGAAGGGGCCGTACGAGCCCAGACTATGATTCAGGATCTGCTCGCCTATTCGCAAGCTGGAACAACTGAGAAAGCCTCCTTGGAACCGATCAGTTCAGAATCAGCGTTACAAGAAGCTCTTTCGAACTTGCAAGCGGCGATCCAGGAAAGTGGGACCTCCATCATACAGAATAGTCTGCCAATGATTTCCTATTCTTCCCGGTTCCTAACCCAGGTGCTGCAGAACCTGATCGGAAACGCCATCAAGTATCGGAGAGAGGAGCCGCCGCAAATCCAAATCCAGGCGACTCGACGCGAAGGAGAATGGGTCTTCTCGGTCCGAGATAACGGAATCGGCTTCGACCAGCAATATGCGGAAAATATCTTTGGGATGTTTAAACGCCTGGAGGGCCGTCAGTATGCCGGCACCGGAATTGGACTGGCTATTTGTCAGCGGATTGTCGAGCGCTTCGGAGGGCGTATTTGGGCCGAGTCCGCCCGAGGCATCGGCTCAACCTTTTACTTCACTATTCCGGTGTGAAGACTTTTACTCTTTGCAAGCGATGCCTGTGTACAAGGGGATCGGCTGCGGCGGATTCTGAGCTGAGTTGCAAGCAAGCGGACTTGCGAAACGTACTTTTCGCCCAGGTTCCCTAAAACGACGATGTAGTGTCTCTTGCTTGACATGAGAACAGGGTTCTCTGCCTAGTCCTGAGCTCGTTATATGCGCACAGGCATGTGACTGTCATGAAATCGGCTATCGGAAGATGAAGGTCGCTTGCAACTCAGCTCAGAATCGCCGCAGCCGATCCCCTTGTACACAGGCATCGCTTGCAAAGAGTAAAAGTCCTCACACCGGAATAGTG
>DATNAF010000236.1:0-7586 GCA_035572845.1 Terriglobales bacterium | reverse complement strand
GCTTAGAAGCTTAGGAGCTAAGGAGCTTTTTTCATGTCCGCCGCCGGAGAACATATCGTTTCGCCCAAGCTATACGTCCTGATCTGGATCATTCTGCTCTGCTTCACCGGCCTAACCACGGCGGCAGCATTCGGCGATTTCGGCATCTTCAACCCCATCATCGCTCTGGCGATTGCCTTTACCAAGGCGATCCTCGTCGTGCTGTTCTTCATGCACGTAAAGTACTCGCCCAGAATGACCGCCCTGGTCATCGGCTGCGGTCTCTTCTTCCTCTCCATCCTCATGGTTCTCACCACCGCCGACTACATCAGCCGTGGATGGATGTTCTAAGCGGGGGGTAACAGGAAGATCACCAATGTTTAAGAAGAGGACACGGAGAGAGGATGAAATCCCTGTTCCTGAAAATAGCAGGGAAATTTGCAGGGAATTTTCTGTCGCGTTCTCCAGATTCAAAAATTTCGCCCAAATTTCGCAAATTCCGCCGTCGAGCAGGGAATTAGCAGGGAATTCCCCGGCTCCTGGCCTAAGTCTTTGATTTGCTGACAGCTAGGAGCTGGAGCCAGTAGCGGGTCTGGAAGAACAGGGAACTCAGCAGGGAATTTTCAGTTTTCCACAGTCTCCGATCTGCAGGGCTAGCTTATATGTTTTCTGTTGTGTCCTCATTGTTAATCCCCGCCCGCGCTTTCACGCTTGGTCTGCTGCTAATAGCAACCGCACCGACGGCCATGAGAGGGCTGTGGTCGCAGCAATCTACCAGCCCAAGCCAGCACATCGGATTCATCTCATTTTCGCAAGCCTCGCCAGTCATGCATGTGCTTTCGGCCGTCCTGCCGGACGAATTGGTGCACACCGTGGCTGCCGCCGACCACTCGGAGTGGGACAAGTACGTGCGTGCGAAAGATGCCGAAATACGGCAGCGCCTGCGGGGCGGAGACCTCGATACTCTCGCAAACCTGCTCCTGTTTGGAACCTCGTACACATCTGCCGAAGTCCTGACACCCGCGTTGCTGAGCACGATTCACGCGGACCAGACCGATGAGCCAAGCCGCAATGCAGCCAGCACAACATTGCTTCGACGCATCGATGACTTGACAACTGGGCTGGCGCATCCAGACGCGAACGAGCGCCTCAGGTATTTCCGCGACCTGCTGACGAATCAGCAGTACCGATTCGAAACGCCATCGGACTTGCTGCGGGTAAAACAGTTTCTTGGTTCGAACCTGGTCCGGATGCTGCACGAGGACGACGCGTATGCCTCAGCCCTTGAGCAGGCGAAGCGCATGGGTGAGAAAGGCTACGAAAAGCGCTCACAAGTGTTCGCGCAACGCGGCATCTCGCTGGACACTTCGCTGTTTCCCAATTACGCGCTGGAAGAAGCTTTGCGGGAAGCGAAGCGGCGCGGCTTATTGCCCAAGCGAATCGCCAGGATCGGGGTCATCGGACCCGGGCTGGACATCGTCAACAAGGATGAAGG
Organism: Terriglobales bacterium; assembly: GCA_035572845.1. Classification (GTDB taxonomy): domain Bacteria; phylum Acidobacteriota; class Terriglobia; order Terriglobales; family Acidobacteriaceae; genus Gp1-AA145. Next base: position 6,112 of record DATNAF010000236.1, on the reverse strand, counting down.
TCTCGACTACTATCCAGAACAGACCATCCAGCCATTCCTCATTGCCGATACTCTGGTGCGGATGGGAGTGGCAGATGCCGCAAAACTACAGATTGTCACTTTCGATGTGAGCGAGCAGGTAAACCATCACCTGGCGAATGCGTCTGCGCACGCCATGAGCGGTCGTGGATATACCGTTCAGCTTCCGATCCGCTCTCATATTCCATGGACAGAGGGCGCGCTTGCCTATTGGAGACGAGCCGGCCTCGCGGTCGGGCACTCTGTTGCACCGAAGAAATCACGCGCCGGGGCTGAACTCCGCTATAAAGCTGTGGCGCTTCCGCCCGCGCTTGTTGCGAAAGTATCGCCAGTCGACTTGGACGTGATCTATCAGAGAGAAGAGCTTCCGGTAGCCGAGAAGCTGGATCTGATTTTTGCAACCAACATGTTCGTTTACTACGGCAGCTTTGAGCAGGCGTTAGCCATGGAGAATATTGCGACCATGCTTAGCGCGAGCGGCCTTCTGCTCACCAATGATGTGCTCCCGGACGCGCAAGGCTTGGCTCTTCGCAGCCTTGCCGTCAGCGACACCCCATATTCCTCCCGACCAAATGACGGCGATCGCATAACCATCTATGGCAAATCCAGCCAGCGACTTTCTGCCGGGCAGCAGCAAACTCCCAGTCGTTAAGGCACATATCGACGTCTGCAGCTGAGATCGGGACAGAGAGGCGTAATCCGCCCAAGATATGCTGGTTTTCTGGGATGAAATCCGGGTATTAGAACCCAGCTACTCTCATCTTCTTATATTTCATAGATTTGTGAGTTCCTGATTATGTCAAGCAGAACAAAATAAAGGATGGGCGAATTGGAATGCCAAGTGCCTCTTCTGAGTGTTACGCCTTAGGGAGAGTTGCATCTTTCGAAGGCGCTTGAATCACTGGAGAGGACTCTATGAAAGACAAAACCCCCCGTTGGATTTTGGCTGCATTCTTCGTGTTAGCGTTTGCGATTTTTGGCTTTGGACAAGCTGAAACCGGACAGGTAACCGGAACGGTGACCGATCCGAGCGGCGCTGTGGTCTCGGGAGCGAAAATAACAGCTCACAACCAAGGAACCGGTCTTACCCGAACGGCGACGAGTTCCTCCAATGGCGCATACACGATTACTAATCTGGAGCCCGGGAATTATGACCTTACAGTCGAGTCTTCGGGATTTGCGCCTTCTAAGCAGGTAGTAACGGTTACCGTGGCGGGGCGCGCTACTGCGGATGCGAAGCTGGCAGTCAGTGGCGCGAGCACGACGGTGGAGGTGACGGCCGAATCTACCGCGCAGGTCAATACTCAGGATCAGACACTGTCCCAAGTCGTGAATTCGGCGCAGATTGCTAATCTTCCCAGCCTGACTCGCAATCCGTACGATTTTGTTGCCATCAGCGGAAATGTGGCATCCGATTCGAGCAACTCTCAATCAGGGAACGGAGTCGGCTTCGCGATCAACGGTCAACGCTCTGCTTCTACTGACATTCTTTTGGATGGCGGTGAGAACGTGGATTTATTCAGCGCCAGCGTCGGGCAATCCGTGCCGCTGGATTCGGTTCAGGAATATCGGGTAATGACGAGTGACTACACCGCTGAGTATGGCCGGGCAGGCGGAGGCGTGGTCAACGTTGCCACTAAGTCTGGCACAAACACCTACCATGGCTCCGCTTATGAGTACAACCGCGTATCGGCCTTGGCTTCCAATACTTATTTTGAGGATGCTACAAATTTCCTCGCCAGACAGAATGGAACGCCACTAACGCCTCACGATCGGTTCACGCGCAACCAATTTGGGTTCTCCCTGGGCGGTCCAGTCCTCCCAAAATTCAAAGATAAACTGTTCTTCTTCACGAACACGGAATTCACGCGAATCCGCAGCGCAGGCCAGCAGGTGGCCTTTGTCCCGACGGCTTCTTTTATCGCGCAAACAGCTCCGAATACCCAGGCTTTCTTCCAGCAGTTCGGCGCATTGCGTGCCAATGCCGTCCCCACTGGAGTTACGCTGGGCAGCGCTGATATTGCGGGAGCCCCGGCGGTAGCGGGTCCCATTTTTCAACAAGTTAGTTTCAGTGTGCCCTCCGATGCAGGCGCTGGCGATCCGGAAAATGGATACACGAATGTTGACCGCGTCGACTGGAACATAAGCCCCAGCAGCACACTTTTCGTTCGATACGGGCTGCAGAAGGACAACTTATTTCCCGGCACAGTTTCGACCAGCGCGTTCGCCGGATATGACACCGGACAGTTAGATATCAACCAGAATGGACTGATCAGCCTGAACCACATCTTCTCGCCTTCGATCATCAACAGCCTTAAGCTTGAATACAACCGTCTCAATCTGGTACAGCCGCTTGGAACTGCGCCAATCGGTCCGGGCCTGTTTCTGAACAAGGGCAATACTGCCAGCACGATTAATGGTATCGACGTGATGCTTCCCGGTTACTTACCCACCAGCCCCGGCAACGCCATCCCGTTTGGCGGCCCGCAGAACATCTATCAACTCAATGACGATCTCACCATCAGCAAAGGCAATCACACTTGGAAGTTTGGCGGGGAGTACTTGCAGTTGCGGGATAACCGCGTATTTGGGGCTTACGAAACTTCGGTCGAGCAGCTAGGCAAAAGCACCACCGCCGATGGCGTAGCGGCTCTTTTGGCGGGAAGCGTTTTCACTTTCCAGGGTGCCGTAGACCCAAAGGGAGCCTTCCCCTGCGCTCACGATCCTAATACTGGTGCAGTGATTTCTACTCCCAGCTGTCAAATTTCATTGCCGGTAAGCTCCCCATCATTCGGGCGCAACAACACCTTCAACGACGGGGCGGTTTACGGCCAGGACACTTGGAAAGTCAATCCGAGGCTGACTTTGGATCTGGGCCTTCGCTGGGAGTACTACGGCGTGCAGCACAATTCCAATCCCAACCTGGAGTCCAACTTCTTCTTTGGCAGCGGAAACACTATTTTCGATCGCGTCCGCAACGGATTTGTTGCTACGACACCTAATAGTCCTCTTGGCCAGCTCTACCACAACAACTACAAGAACTTCGCTCCCCGCGTGGGCTTTGCCTATGATCTTTTTGGTGATGGCAAAACGTCGCTCAGAGGCGGTTATGGCATCAGCTATGAGCGTAATTTCGGCAATGTAACTTTCAATGTGATTCAGAACCCGCCCAACTATGCGGTCATTTCGTTGATAGCCGGCAGAGACGTGCCGTCTATTCCGATCACAAACAGTAATGCCGGACCCTTGTCGGGATCTGGTGTCACTTTGAACCTGCCCCGGACGAGCCTACGTGCTGTCGATCCAAACCTGAAGAATGCGTACGCGCAACAATACAGCCTCGCGGTGGAACGCGAGATTGCCCGTGGAACGGTACTTGCTCTTGAGTACTCGGGATCCCGGGGTGAACACTTGTATTCAATTGAGAACTTGAACAAGTCTGGATTCGGAGCCGTTTATGAAGGCGACGGCGGTGCCTATGGTGCGACTGCGCCAGGAACGAACCCGTTCGGAAGGCTTCAGACGCAATACAGCAACATCAACTTCCGCGGTTCGGATGGCGATTCCTACTACAACGCAGTCAATGTGAAGCTGCAGAGCAGCAATTTCGCCAATCTAGGCCTGCAACTCGTAACCAACTATACCTTCGCCCATACCAACGATGACCTGAGCTCTACCTTCAGTCAGTCCTTCAACAATTTCAATTTGGGATATACCGATCCCACTCACCCGGGTCTGGATCGCGGACCGGCCGAGTTCGATATTCGCCACCGATTTGTTTTCAGCGCGGTGTACGATCCAACATTCCTGGCCTTTAAGAACAGCTCAAAGTTGGTTCGGAATCTTATTGGCGGATGGGAGATCGCGCCGATTTTCACGGTTCGAACAGGCTCGCCGTTTACGGAATTTGATTGCACGAATGCGGTTACGTCGTGCCCGAGGATACTGGCAGTACCCGGCTTGCCGGCGACGGGCAATCCCACTGCGGTTCCGGGAGTAGCGGATTTGTACAATTACATCACGCTTCCGGCCGCTGCTGGCAACCCATATGTGGACCCAATTACCGGCGCGTCCGATATTCCGACCTGCACCGGACCTGAAGGCGCTGGTTGTGTCCTTCCGGTGGGCATTGGTCGCAACCACTTTTACAACCCAAGTGTATATCTCGTAAATCTCGGCGTTTACAAGAATTTCCAGGTCACTGAGCGGTTGAAGCTGCAATTCCGCGCTGAGGCATACAATCTTCTCAACCACAAGAACTTTTATGTCGCGGTCGCTAACACCGACTTTTCAGCTGGCCCGAACATTCAAGCGGTTAAGGGCGCCCTCAACGGCGGCGTACCCGGAGCCGGTGATGAACGCCGCAACATGCAACTCGCTCTCCGGATCGAGTTCTGATTCCGAGTAAACACGGCAACGGGAGCCTTCGGGTTCCCGTTTTTTTTCAATGCCAATGAATTTCAGACGAATGCAGCCAATTTATATCAGCACAGCAGCCGCCAGCTACCCCGTCGCAGAACCCATGCACTCGGTTTGAACGTAAGACGCGCTGTGTGGCGCGAAGGTCGGCAAACCTGGCGATTACATCAAAATCGTGGTCCCGATGCCATACCCGAATTCGGTTCTCAATCGCAATTGCTGCAATCAGGCAATCGACGGAGGAGCGGATGGTGAAACCCTTTCGTCTCCCGCGGCGGTAAATGTCAGAAGCCATGAGGAAAGCGTCCGCCGGAAGCGGGTCGCTGAGCAACGGAAGGCTGAGGAACAGTTCGCGAAACGCGTCGGCAGGCGGATCGTCTCTCAGTCCCTGGAGAACTTCCTGGAGCACTGGACCGCAAGTACAGAATTCCAGGAGATCTTTCTCCGAAATATTCAATCTTGGCTTACGGTTTAATAGCTCGATCCAGACGGAAGTATCCACCAGGATCACTTCTTTTTCTCTCCCTGTGACCTGTGATCGGGGGGCCGCGCCCCCCGATCATTGTCCTCCCGCATTTCCTCGAGATCGCCCTGCCATAGTCCTTGGCCGAAAAAGGCGCTGATACTAAGGATCTTGCGGACGCGAAGCAACTCCGCCAATGCGGTATTGACGGTTGCCGAATACGTCTTTGCGCCCAGCGCGCGCGTCGCTTCGTCTAAGAGTTTATCGTTCAACACAAGAGTTGTGCGCTTCATGCGCATACTATACATCGCACAAAAAAGTACATTTCAGAGTTGGTGCGCTTCCGAGAACACTGCGAGCTGCTCTTCGAAGAACGCATCCACGCGGCTGATGACTTCGCTTCCCGATTTGGCTTCGTAGATGGCTTTACGCAGGTGCGCGCCGTGGGTTACGCCGTGAGTGAACCACGAGGCGAATTGCTTCATCTTACCGACGGCGTCGGGCAGCTCTTCTTCGATGAGCATGGCAAAGTAGGTGTGGATCATCCGGTAACGGTCCTGCTCCGTCGGCTGGGTGTAAGAGCCGATGCCCGTTGCCTGCGTTGAGGCGGTGTATTCGGCGATCTGGCGGAAGATCCAGGGATTGGCGGGCGCGGTGCGGCCGATCATGACCGCGTCGCATCTGGTCTGCGCGATCATGGCGACGGCGTCTTCCGGTGTGCGAATGTCTCCATTTCCTATTACGGGAATGGAAACCGCGTCTTTAATCGCGGCGATGTATTCCCAGCGTGCATTGCCGCTGTATCCCTGCTCGCGGGTGCGCGCGTGCAGCGCCACAGCATTCAATCCGCAATTCTCGGCCAGCTTCGCCAGTTCCACGCAAACGACCTCGGCATCCGACCAGCCAATGCGGAGCTTTACCGTGAAGGGAATCTTCACCGCCGCGCGCACTGCTTCAAAAATGCGCTGGATCTGCGGCAGGTCGCGCAGCAGGCCGGAACCGCCATTGCACTTGACTACACGCTTCGCCGGACAGCCGAGATTCAAGTCCACCATATCGAAGCCGAGGTCTTCGACCACGCGCGCGGCATCAGCGATGATCGCGGCGTCCGAGCCGAAGAGCTGTGCAGAAATGGGATGCTCGTCGTCGTAAAACGTAAGATATCGCTTGCGCCGCGACTCGCGGCAACGCGCGAGCCCGTCGGCCGAGGTG
>DATNAF010000235.1:0-20543 GCA_035572845.1 Terriglobales bacterium | reverse complement strand
TGAACGTCGGTTACTACAAAAGTCTTCCGCTGAAATTCGAAGGTTTCCCCTGCCCGTAATCCCGCCATCACTTCATAAAGCGGCGACTCGACTGAAATGCCAATGATGTCGATTCCATCGATCGAAATCACTCGTGTCGGTACTGCGATGACGAAATAGCGATCATACACGTTCACCACTGCGCCCGGTTCTACAACAGCGGTACGGCCAAAGGGAAGCGCTTCGATCACGTTTCGATGATTTTGATGGAGATGAGATTGTTCCTCGAATCCTTGTGCTTCGACCGCGCTCTGTTCCTGCTGAGAACGCTGTCCTTGGTCATTTGCCTCGCTCAGATCGAGGCGCGCGGTGTCGAGATGTGATTGATAAAGGCCTGTAGATTCGGCAATAGAGAGCGCCTCAAGCTGCAGTAGCATAGCCCGCAGTTTCGCCTTGTTGATCATTTTATGGACGCCGTCATTTTTCATTTGCCAAGGCCTCGAAGTGTATCTACGACAATGTCTGGGTCCAACCGTTTGCTCCAGTCTTCTTCGACAAAGGCAAGACGAATAACGCCGCTTTTGTCGAGAACAAATGTCGCCGGCATTGGTAGCTGGGCTGCCCCGGCTTCGCCATTTATCTCAACGAGATCACGGCCTATTGCCTTATTTGCGTGGACCAAAGCAATCGGAAGGGTAAAAACGATACCAAAGCGTTTCGCTACTATGTTGCCGACGTCGCTCAGCACGGGAAACGCCAGTTGATTCTTCTCTTCTGTCGAAAGAGAATTATCTGGTAACTGAGGCGAGATCGCTACGAGTGACGCTCCCACCTGCACAATCTCAGGGAGAACACGCTGAAGGCCACGTAGTTCGAGATTGCAGAAGGGACACCAGCCTCCACGGTAGAAACTGATGACAACTGGCCCGCGATCAAGCAGTGTTTTGAGAGCGAGGACATGTCCGTGAGTGTCGGGCAAGGCAAAGTCTGGGGCTACATCTCCTTCTCTTAAAGCCGACGCGCTTAGACCAGTCGCGACTAGATCGGAGATTGTCTGTTCATTCGCTTGCAATCGTTCTGGCGATGCAGTGGTAAGAACCTCCTGTGATAGCTCTTCCAGTTCTTTTGTTGTTTCTAGCATTGGTGTGTACCTTGAGTGAAATCAGCCATTCAGTTGTGCTTCCACCTGATTGAGCAGAACCGTCAATGCGGCACGCCGAAGTGCGAGTAGCTTATCCGATCGCCAACCGTCCGTCGTCAGCGCCAAGCTCATTATTCTGCGGTCGAGAGCTGGCGGTCGCTTCTCGAGGAGGTTTCTCTCGACAAGACGGACTGTACCCGCATGCGACAGCCGTAGAATGCGGCTAGGCTGATCGATGGACATGGTTGGCGCATGACCGATCACGATCGCCGCTGCATTTTTCTTCGGCCGTCCGGCCGCATCTTCCACGCTGGTAATCTGTGCGCCATTTCAACCGGCCCGCTGCACGTCGGCTCGGGTCGGGAGCTTCCAGTCTGGGCGGATGAAGTGACACGTGTAGCCGGCAGGATAGTGCTCCAGGTAATCTTTGTGCTCCGCCTCATTCGCGGAATACGCGGTGGGCCACGTGAGCCGCCTTCTGGGCGACCAAGATGCTCGTAGATCTCAATGAGCAAACGGTCAAACACTATCAGGATGCCCGGCTTCGAGAAAACACCCCGCCGAAATCGATCAACGAAGGACTTGGCTTTCTCCTCCGGCTCATGGATGCCGCCGGAGACGTGCTAAGAGTCCGTTTGCGGAAAAAGAATCTGCTGAAGCTCAGAACGCGAGCGCGGATTGCAAAGGCCTTCACGCCGGAGGAGAAGGCACCCCTCATGGAAACCGCGGCAAAAGCCCGCTCACCGCACTTATATCCGGCGCTCATGCTCGGCCTGAACACCGGAATGCGCGACGCGGAAATGAATAATCTGACCTGGGCGCAGATCGATTTCGAGAAACGGTATCTGTCAGTGGGCCGGAGCAAGACCGAAGCCGGAGAAGGGCGCACGATTCCGCTGAATTCCGTTCTCTACGATGCTCTTGCCGCGTACCCCGAATGGTACCGGCTTCGTTTTGGCGCGCTCCGCCCCGATTGGTACGTGTTTCCATACGGCAAGCCGCGGCCCAATGCTCCGACGCGGCCGGTAACAACGCTAAAGCCCGCTTGGCACAACCTCCGCAAGAAAGCCGGCGTTCAGGGCCGCTGGGACGACAACCGGCACACGCTCATCACTGATCTGGCCGAGAGCGGCGCGAGCGATCAAACCATCATGGACATCGCCGGGCACGTCTCAAAGCAGATGCTGAGGCATTACAGTCATATCCGCATGGAGGCGAAACGCGCTGCGCTCGAATCGATTGTTCCAAAGCAAACCGCCACGCCGAGCCGTGAAAAAGAGCAGAACAGTTCGTTGCTACCCACATCTGCGCACCAGGTGGAAACGGGGTCCCCACAAAAGTCCCCACAGGTGTTAAAGACTGGGGATCAGAAGCGGTTTGAGGAGGGGATCTAAATCCTTGAAAAGATTTGGCTCCTCAGGTAGGATTCGAACCTACAACCCTTCGGTTAACAGCCGAATTTCAGGGTGAAGCGGCGCGAAGAGAAGAGAGCAAGTCATTGAAAACAGAGGTGGTATTGCCGCCTGAACATGCGGCGCGTCGCATGGCGTTCCACAAAAGTTCGTACAGTCATTCGGTCGGCGCAACGCTGACATGTGCCGCAAAGAATGGCGCACCTGCCTTGGGCGCGTGAAGCTTCTTTCCAATCAGTCCATTCCGTTTCGCGTTTTCTCAGTCTTTCCAACAACCTGGGGTGATCGGCGAAAATTGAAAAGTCCTGCCGTGTTGCCTCAGGAAGAAATGTTACCGAACCGTAGTTGTCGTTTCCCATGGCCGGGAATCCAGAGGTTTGCTTTTGGGTTTCGCGAAAGGGAGTCGTCGAGCAGAGGGAAAGTGGGAAGCCTGCTTTTGGCTTTGCACTTTTCCTCTGGCCATCGGAGCTGTTGGAGTGTGGGAATCGCAACGCGATTTCCAGGGGCGGTGGGAAGGGTGGAAAACCTGCTTTTGGTTTTCCATGCTTTCCACGGACCGTCACTTCAACAGCTCTTCTCCTGATTTCTCGATGGGGGAAAGGCTTCCATCGCTGCCTTGCCAGATCTCAAAACAGCGGGCCTGCAATCTCAGCTCGCCAGCGCATTTGCGAGGATTCCGTGCATGCGTCTCTTCGCACCACCATGGCCGCCGCCTCGGTCCAGCCGGAGGCGATGTTGGTCGAGACGAAGCTTGGGGCGTGCTTGCGTCAGTGCGACACGAGTTCTGAGTCAGGATCGTAGTTGCAGCCGAGAACCAGCCGGCGCGCAATTGCGGTTCTCCAATCTTTAACCCGGCGTTGAAGCGTTCGATACTGCCCTGGTTTGAAGCGGTTTGGCATCTCTGTATTGAGTCGTCTGAACAAGCCCTTGGCAGTTGCATGCGGTTCCTCGTTCAGCCACTGCTGCAGTAACGGCCACACTTCCTCGTACGGATCAGGACGGGTGCGCCAAGTGTGAGGTTTGACGTCAGAACGGCGTGGCTTATATGGAGCGCGAACTTCGCCGTTGCGCCAAGCGGTTTCCAGGCTGCGAACAAAACGACCGAGTTCCAGGATCTCCGGAGTTGGCTCGGCCGAAGCCCCTACTTCGAGGCGGGCTATTTCTTCTTGTGCATGCCGAAGCTGGCGCAAAAGCTGCAGCGGATCCAGTGAGGCGAACTGGCTTCGAAGATGCTCCTTTACACTGGCATCCGCTCGATCATCAGCAAGCAACTGTTCATAGGGAGTCGCCGGCGGGTGATACTTCTTGACCACTTTGCCGCCCACTCGCGTTTTCGACTTCAGCTTGAAAGAGGGCTGGAAGAAATTGACGTAAAGGCGTGCGATCTTGTGTAAGTCAGCAAGAACAAGCGTTGCTTCAGGTCCCTCCAAACGCCCGTGTCCCACCAACTTCCTCACGATCGCTCCATTCTTTTGCTCGATCCATGCCTGGTCGTTCTTTTTGTACGCTCTTGACCGCGTCAGCTCCAATTTCTGCTTCCTGCAATAACTCAACAAGACCTCATTGATAAACGCACTATCGTTATCGACATCAAGTCCGAGCATGGGGAACGGCAACCTCGATCGGATCTCATCGAGTGTGACGGTGATCAGCGTCTGCTCCCGTACCAGTAACGCCGCCGCTTCTGTCCAGCCGGATGCAATATCGGTCAGCACCAGGCTATGAACATGACTGCCGGCTACCGAGTTTCCGCAATGTGCCACCATGTCCATCTCGAAGTAGCCGGGCGGTGGATTATTCCAATCCTCGTAAGTACGGATCGTGATGCTCTTGCGCAGCGGCGTGTTCACCGACACTCGTCGCCGCCCCTGCTTCGCCACCGCACGAACCGGCCGTAGCAAACGATCCATGGTGGCAGCACTCATCCTGTGTAGTCGATCCCTCACCGCCGCATCCAGACGGAGGTGTCCATTCCGTTCCATCGACTCAATGAAGGTTCCTAGCACGGCTTTCAACCGTTTGCCGCAAATTCGATCGGCCGCTTCCCAGATGATCGTGAGCGCTGTGACCACCGCTTCGTCATACAGGCGGGTTGCCACTACCGGAGGCGTAACCTTGAGCCTGCGCTCGCTTCTTAACACCCGAATCGCGTGCTTTCGATGAAAGCCCGCCAACTCCACGAACTCATCCAAGATCTGCTTCTTTTCGGCCCGCTCGGATTTTCGATAACGCTCACCGACGGCTTCAATCAGTTCCCGTCGCGTTTCCATGCTCAGTCGCCTCCTCATTCCTATCCCATCCTTTTGGAATGGGTAACATTTTCGTGAGGCAACGACCCCTCACCGGTAGCAAAACCGGTGAGTCAATGCGACCGAATTTAATTATTGGCGCCGGTCACCGGGGAATCTGCTCTTCGCTCGACAGACAACCCTAACGTTTGTTTCAGATAGGGTTTTGATACGGTTTTGATACAGCGGAAAAGCAGGTGCTCCCACCAAAAGGGCGCATCTGCTCTGGATTTCAGTTGCGCACGAAAGCCCGAGCCGACCGACTACCCCTCTCGATCGGTACACCGTTCATCCCGTTCGCGAGCGATCCAAATGCAGAACACCCTGCCTATGCACAGGGTCAGCGTAGCATTGGGCATAGTTGACCAACTTGGGCGCGCTGCGGTCGACGGTCCTCGATAGAGTCTGCGCCGATACGTTTGACTATTCACCCACACCATTCAGCGGCGAATTCTCGCATCCACCGTTCCGGCGAAACGCAGTCCGGATGACCGCTTACGGCCCAAGATCGTCTAACGTGGCACGATCAGGTAATGTCCATACATGGTTGGAAGGCAGATATCCAGCAGTTGAATGCCAGCCAGTTTTTCCAACCCCTTTGGCGTCAAGAAAGTAGATCATGAAACGTTGCCGTGTGCGTTTGCAATTTATCACCCGGAGCGGCTTTAATTGCGGCCTGTAGTGCGGTCTGGCTAAACGGTTTCGTGACGCGCGGCTCCAGAACCTCTCCGCGGCTTCGCAGCAGATCCTCTCCGCCCGGGGCGTAACCGGGCTACAAAGTCTCGCGAACGGGGCCGAAGAATGCCAGAAGAGCCTGTTGTGGAACTGCTTACTGGTAATGCAGAAAAGCGAGCCGCTAGGCTCGTTTCGTAGCAGCCGTGCTTAGGTGCAGGGCCAACTCCAGCATTATTTCTCCAAAGGAACGCTCAAAGAGAAAACGGACCCTTTGCCGGCCTCGCTCTTTACAGAGATTGACCCTGCATGACTTTCCGCAATCCATTTTGCGATAGATAGACCGAGGCCGGCTCCTGCGTGTGCACGCGAGCGAGCCTTGTCCGCTCTCCAGAAACGATCAAAAATGTGTGGAAGATCAGCCGGTGCGATCCCGATCCCGGTGTCACTAACGCTGAATCTTGCGAATCCGTCGTTCGCCGATAGATCGAATCGCACCGTCCCTCGTTCGGCGGTGTACTTGGCAGCATTATCGATCAGAATTAGAAGCGCGCGACGAAGCGCTTCGGTATCGGCGTGAATCCACACGGGCTCGTCAGGAATGGAAGCAGAAAATTCGAGTTCTCTGATGCGGGCCAGCTTTTCTCCTTGTTCGGCCGCCGCGCGGGATATCGAGCAGGCATCCACCAGCCCGCGTTCGAGAACCTCCTTGCCAGCATCTGCGCGCGCCAGGAGCATCAGACTGTCTACTACTTGGGATGTCCGCTCCGACTCCTCCAGGATGTCGTCCAATGCCTCCAGATATTCGGCGGCTTGCCGATTCCTTCTCTGCACTGCCACTTCAGCGGTTGTTCGAATGAGGGCAATGGGTGCGCGCAGCTCATGCGAAGCGTCTGCTGTGAACTGCTTCATTCTGCTTACCGACGCTTCGAGTCTGGAAAACATCTGATTCAGCGTTTCCGTAAGTCGCTGAAGCTGATCTCCCGTTTCGGGTACATGCAGCCGGTCGGCCAGATTCTCAATACTGATCCGCTGGGCTGCTCGAGAGATTTCGTCTACAGGATTGAGCGCCCGTTTGCTGATCCAATAACCTCCTGCGCTAGCTGCGATCAGCAACACCGGAACCGCGAGAACCAGAATGAGGCCGAACGCCTCGATGGCTTCAAACGCTTCGTGCATCGGAGCTGCTACTTGCACGGTGTACGGTTGACCGTTCACCAGAATTCGTTCCGAGTAGAAGCGCAGCGGGCGACCTGCCACTTGAGTTGTTGCGAACATTGGACGATCTAAAGTGGATGGCTTTTCGATCGGCACGTTGTTGCTTTCGAGCGGCACGGATCGATATAGCCACTGCCCCTGGACGTCACAAACTTGGAACAGGTCGCCGCCAGGCCCGAGGACGCTGTGTTCACGAAATTCATCGCGGATTTCTGGTATCGACAACGCTGAAATCTGGTGATTCATGAACGCATGGACCCCTTGTACGCGGTCCCGAAGCTCATCATCGATGGCGTGATACACCGCCGCGCGCATCGCGAACCAGACGGCCAGACTGAAAACGGCAAGACCGCCAGCAAACACGACGGAATACCAGGCGGCAAGCCGAAATCCGATGGAGTATCGTTTCAAGCCGCCTCTTCCTCGCGTAGCGTATATCCAATCCCGCGGATTGTGTGAATCAGCTTAGAAGTCCCAGGCGGCTCCACCTTCGTCCTCAGCTGGCGAATGAAAACGTCAACGGTATTGTTCTCAACGTCACGCTCATTGCCCCAGACGGCTTCAATGAGCCGGCTTCTCGTGAGCACGCGCCCGGAATTCCTCAACAGCAGTTCCAGAAATTCAAACTCTCTGGGCGTCAGTGAAATTGGAACTCCTGCCCGCCTCACTTCATGGATGGCCGGATCCAAAACGAGATCCGCTATGTGCAATTGTGCGCTTGCCTCGACCTGCTTCCGTCTTGAAAGCGCACGGAGCCGGGCTAATAGCACTTTGAAGGAAAAAGGCTTCGTCAGATAATCATCAGCCCCGGCATCAAGCCCCATAACGATATCCTCGGCCGTGTCTCGTGCTGTCAACAACAGGATGGGGGTACTCGATCCCGCGCCTCGCAGACGGCGGACCAGCGAAAAACCATCTATGCCGGGCAGCATCACGTCAAGGACGAACACGTCGAATGGCTCGGACTGTGCTGAGAGTAGACCTTCGCGCCCTTCGAAAGCCAATGTAACGGTATGGCCCTGTTCGGCAAGGCCCTTTTGGAGTTGGCGGGCGAGTTTTTGGTCGTCCTCGACGATGAGAATCCGCATCTCTGCCTCCGTAGTATCTCCCTGCTTTCTGAGGAATTGATGAGTGGCCGCCGCTTACTCATTGAATCCTCAGAATTGTATTGCACAGTGGGGCTGGAAGGTTTTGAATGCGGGTCCTGCTCCTCATTCTCATGGCATTACCAATCGGCTTGACGTACGCAGAGACTATCCGGTTTGATCAAGGCGTTCCCGGCAGACTTCCCGCGGACTGGACCATTGCGATGACCCATGCCGGAGCGGCGCCGGACTGGGAAATTGTGCGCGATGAATCGGCGCCGAGCCCTCCAAACGTGCTCGCGCAATTATCTCGAGATAAAACGGCCGGCAGATTTCCATTGGCGATCTGGAACCGCGCGTCGATTCAGGATGGTGAGCTCAGCGTTGCTTTCAAAGCCGTAGAAGGCTCCGTAGACCAGGCCGCCGGGATCGTCTGGCGCTATCAGGACCCCAACAATTACTACATCGTTCGGGCGAATGCGCTCGAAAGCAACATCGTCTTCTACAAGGTCGAAAACGGCGTCCGAACCTCGATCGCGCCGAAAGGCCTGCCATCCAGATCCTACGGAGTCAAGCACCTGATTCCAAGTGGCCACTGGAACAATCTCGAAGTCAGGTTTGCGGGTCAAAAGATCGCCGTTTTCTTCAATCAGGAGCAGCTATTCGAAGCCGAGGATACAACTTTTTCAAAGCCCGGCAAGGTCGGTCTCTGGACAAAGGCCGATAGCGTCACGTATTTCGACGATTTTACGGTCGCCCCCAAGGATGCCCAACGATGAAATGGATTACCCGCGAAAAAGTGAAGGTGGACCGCGTGGCCTGTTCGTGGCTCATAAAGCGATTCATAGATTCCGATGCTCAATTCGAATTCTTGCCGAACGACACGGACTGGTCTTCGATCACGGACGGAATTCTTTTCGACGTGCCGGGATGTGAATTAGGGCACCACGGGGAAGATGTTTCGTTCGATTCCCTTTTGAACAAACATTCATTGAACGATCGCGCTCTTCGGCTACTCGCCGAAATCGTACGGGCTGCCGATTCCCGCCCAACGAATCCGCACGCGGCCCGCGAAGGACTGCGATGGATCGCGCACGGCTTCAGCAATCTTGACCTCTACGCAGAGTGCAAGGAGAGATCTGCATCACATGAAACCAAGTGAAGGAGTAGCTATGAAACTGAGCAGCTTCGCTGCGATTCTGATTGTGGCCGCAAGTATGGCTTCCGCCCAGGAAATGCCGGCCGACTATGCCAGTGTCTTGCAGACGCTCGGCAAAAAAGGTGATTACAAGAGTAACGTTCTGAAGATCAATATTCCCCGCAACGATCTGAAGGTGAGTATTGATGGAATTGCTACGCCCACCGCTTTCGGGTTCGGAGGTTGGCTTGCGATGACGAAAGGCGAGGGTGGGATGGACGTCATGATGGGCGATCTCGTCCTCGAAGAAGACGAAGTGAATCCAGTCATGTCGGCACTGCTTGATAAAGGGCTGGAAGTCACGGCGTTGCACAACCACTTTTTCTTTGAGAGCCCGCGCCTGTTTTATATGCATGTACACGGCCACGGGCGGGCGGCGGATCTCGCCCGAGAGGCGAAACCTGCTGTCGATCTGATTGGCCATGGATCGCCTCAGCACAAGAGCACCGTAGCCGGTGGAACTTCGGGCGTTTCAGCCGGTGAAATTGACACGAAAAAAATTGCTGCCATCGTTGGTCACGAGGGCGAGCAGAGCGGTCAAGTTTACAAGATCACCGTGGGCCGCGATGATCTGCACCTCACCGAAATGGGGGCCAAGATCAACGCCCGAATGGGGCTCAATACCTGGGCGGCCTTCTTCGGCAGCGATTCGAATGCGGAAGTGGCCGGGGACGTGGCCATGCTTTCGCAAGAAATTACGCCTGTCTTGAAAGCGCTTCGAAGCAACGGTCTGAATGTCGTGGCGATTCACAATCACATGACGACGGGACAGCCTACGATCTACTTCCTGCATTACTGGGGGACTGGGCCGGTCGAGAAACTGGCCACGGGTTTTAAAGCAGCTCTGGACCAACTCGGGAAACAAAACTCTGCAATGCGTCATTAATTCGAGGCGCGACCGGAGTACTTTGCCATGCACACGAATCGGCCCGCGGTGTCCTTTTTGATCGTTAGCAGTTTGCTCCTGCTTCCAAGCGTTTTCGTTCTCGCCCAACCGGCTCCAACTCAGGGTGTCCGAGCCCACACGATAGTTTTCGTCTGTGAGCACGGTAGCGCGAAGAGTATCATTGCTGCCGCTCACTTTAACGACCTGGCGGCAAGAAATGGATTGCTGTATCGGGCCATCGCTCGGGGCGTTCATCCGGACAAGGAAATACCGCCTTATGTAAAAAGCGCGCTGGCCGCCGAGGGCTTGAATATTCGCGCTTGGCAACCGAAACTGCTTGGCGAAGATGACGCCTTAAGATCAGACCGCCTGATTACGCTCGGATGTGCGTTGCCCACATTAAAAGCATTTGCCGCACACAAGCTTCAGGACTGGAATATCCCATCCCCAAGCGAGAACTATAAAAATGCAAGCCGGGCCATCGCTGAACGGGTTGCATTGCTTGTCAAGGAGTTAGCCGGTAAGTAGACAGTGATCGCGCAAGTTACCTACGATCGCTAGACAAACATATTGATTAGAACCGTGAATAGACGAATCCGTATGCCTCTCTTATTTTGCTTTGCGCAGCTCGTTGCCACTGCTCAACAGCAAACTGCTCTGACCATGCCCGAAGCCGTCCAACGAGCGTTGGACAAGTACCCTGCCGTTCGAAGCTCCATGGAACAAGTTTCGGCTGCCGCCGCCGGAATCAACCTGGCGCGGACAAGCTATCTACCCCGAGCGGATTTTCTCGGTCAGGTGAACCGCGCCACGCACAACAATGTGTTCGGGCAATTGTTTCCGCAATCCGTGATTCCGTCCATGACGGGTCCAGTACTAGGAACCAATTCCGGCCAGAGTGTTTGGGGCTCAGCCGTGGGAACGCTTATTTCCTGGGAGCCAATCGATTTCGGCCAGCGCCGCGCTTCCGTCAATGCGGCCAAGGCGACAAGAGATCGGGCGAATGCGGAAGTGAATGTGACGAAATTGCAGGTCGCGGGAACCGCCGCTGATGCGTTTCTAACCATTGCTGCGGCCGAACAGACGGTTGTCGCTGCAAAGGCCGGCGTGGAGCGCGCCCAGGTTTTGGAGCAAGTGATTGGAACACTCGCGAAAAATGAACTCCGCCCCGGAGCGGACGCTTCTCGCGCGCAAGCAGAGCTGGCGCTGGCGCGAACGCAGCAGATTCAGGCCGAGCAAGCGCGCAATGTCGCGTACGCCGCTCTTGCCGCTCTGCTGGGCGTAGCTCCGGATGCGCTTGCGATCGAATCCCACAGTTTGCTCACACAGGCCCCCGCAAATCTTCCGGAAATGGCCGCAACACAGCATCCGGCGGCGCTCGCGGGGCAGGCCGCCATCTCGGAGGTCAAAAGTCGAGAAAAAGTGCTCGCGCGATCCTACTACCCGCGGCTTTATGTCGAAGGCGCGGCATTCGCGCGTGGAACCGGTGTTCAGGCAGATGGCCGAATCGGTGGAGGAGCGACTGGTCTCGGTCCGAACATTCAAAACTGGGCGCTTGGCGCAACCGTTACGTTTCCGGCTTTTGATTGGTTCTCGATTCACGCGAAGAAAGAAATGGAGGCTCACAACGAGCAAAGCGCCGAAGCCAAATACAGCCAGACGCTTCAAGATCTGAACGGCAACATCTTGAAAGCCAAAGCGGTTCTGGAAGGCGCGCGCCGCGTCGCCCAAAACACACCGATTCAACTCCAGGCGGCTCGCGCGACCGAGCAGCAAGCTACGGCACGGTACAAAACGGGACTGGGCAATATTGCCGAGGTAGCTGAGGCAGAGCGCCTCCTCACGCAAGCCGAGATTGATAACTCGTTAGCGCAGCTCGGAGTTTGGCGGGCGCTGTTGGGCGTTGCTGCTGCGCAGGGCGACTTAACACCATTTCTGACAGCAGCCAAATAAAGAGGAACTGAATGCGACTAGTCTTAGCAGCGTTGAAGCGACCGATCTCGGCTCTAGTGGCCGTGGTGGCCGTTGCACTTTGTGCGTTCCTTGCGATCCGGCGCATGCCCGTGGACATCTTCCCTAACATCGGAGCTCCGGCGATCTATGTGGCGCAGCCTTACGGTGGAATGGACCCGCAGCAGATGGAGGGCTTTCTTACCTACTACGACGAGTATCACTTCCTCTACATCACGGGAATCGAACACGTCGAGAGCAAGAACATTCAGGGAGTCGCACTGATGAAACTCGTGTTTCATCCCGGCACCGACATGAGCCAGGCGATGGCGCAAGTAGTGGGGTACGTGAACCGTGCGCGAGCCTTCATGCCCACCGGAACGGTTGAACCCTTTATCGTGCGGTATGACGCCGGGAGCGTTCCGGTCGGACAACTGATCTTCTCCAGCCCAACGAGAAGCGTTGGCGAAATGCAGGACATTGCGCTGAATCGCGTGCGGCCTGTTTTCGCGGTGTTGGAGGGAGTGTCCGCGCCTCCGCCGTTTGGAGGCAACCAACGAACTATCGTCGTGCATCTGAAGCCGGAACAATTGAACGCCTATAACATCTCGCCGGAGGAAGCGATTGCGGCGGTCAATCGAAGCAGCGTGATTATGCCAGCCGGCACGGTGGGCACAGGAGATTTCATGCGAATCGCTTCCACGAACGCTGTTCTCGGAGGCAAGCTCGATGACCTTCTCGACACGCCCATCCGCCTCGGTAGCGGCACTTCGGTGTACTTGCGGGACATCGGCACGGTGGAAAACGGCACGGACATCGTCGTCGGCTATGCCCACGTAAACGGGAAGAGAACCGTGTATATACCAGTGACGAAGCGTTCCGACGCCTCGACGCTGGCAGTGATTCAGCGGGTAAAGGAGGCTCTCCCACGCATGAAAGCGGCTGCCCCACCGGACGTCGATATCCGGCTTGAATTTGATCAGTCGCGGGTCGTGGTGAATTCGATTAAAGGCCTCCTGACAGAAGCTGGTTTGGGAGCTGTGCTAACCGGCGTGATGGTGCTCCTGTTTCTCCGGGATTGGCACAGCTCCATCATCGTGGTTATCACGATTCCTTTTGCCCTTCTCTCAGCCATCGTGTGGCTGTGGATGTCCGGACAAACGGTCAATATCATGACACTTGGCGGCCTCGCGCTCGCGGTCGGCGTGCTGGTCGACGAGGCGACAGTCGAGATTGAGAATATTCACTCCCTTCTCGATTCCGCTCGCGAATCCGGGATGTCGCGGGCTCAAGCCGTTGTAGAAGCTTGCCGCAAAACTGCACTTCCACGATTGCTGGCCATGTTGTGCGTCCTCTCTGTGTTCGTTCCTTCGTTCTTTATGGTGGGTGTCGGCCGACAACTGTTCGTCCCGTTGTCGCTCGCCGTCGGTTTTGCCATGATCTCGTCCTATCTGCTCTCTACGACATTAGTGCCGATCCTCGGAACCTGGATGATGCACGAAACGAGCCGAGCTACGAGCAGATCCCGCTGGCGCGACCGCTACGGCACGTTCTTGGGACGCGCAATCCGCTGGCGATGGGGTATTGCCGGCGCGTACGCGATTGGAGCGGCGGTCATGCTTTTTCTTTTGCTACCGCAGATGCACCTGGAAATTTTTCCGTCCACAGACACAGGGCAATTCCAGCTACGTCTGCGCGCTCCCACAGGTACGCGTATCGAACGTACGGAAGTCCTCGCGTTGAAGGCGCTGGACATCATTAAACGCGAAGTAGGTCCGCAAAATGTCGCGATAGAAACGGATTTCGTGGGGGTGCAACCGCCAAACTACCCGGTGAACACGATCTTCCTCTTTACGAGCGGACCTCAGGAGGCTGTGATGCTCGTGGCCCTTAAGCCTGATGCAAAGCCACGTGGCGAGGAACTGAAAGAACGGTTGCGGCAAGATCTTTCAAAGGAGTTACCAAATGTAAGTGTGTCCTTCGAAGCTGGCGACATTATCAGCCAGATCATGAGTTTTGGCTCGCCAACCCCGATTGAAGTGGCCGTGCAGGGACCGAGCATTCCAGCAAATCGCCAGTTTGCCGAGAAGATTCGCCGCGAGATGAGCGGGATCAGGAATCTTCGCGATCTTCAGTATGCTCAGCCATTCGACTATCCGACGGTACAAGTTACAGTGGATCGAAACCGCGCCGGTCAATTTAGACTTACGATGGCCAACATCGCGAAGTCCGTGGTGGCTGCCACCTCTTCCAGCCGGTTCGTGGACCCAAACTACTGGCGCGATCCTGTCAGCGGCAATGGATTTCAGATTCAGGTGGAGATCCCACAGAACCGTGTCCGATCTCTCGAGGATTTGAAACAGCTCCAGGTCTCTGGCGATGGTCCACAAGCTCAGCTTCGGGATGTTGCCGACGTGAAATACGGAACCACAGCGGCCGAAGTAGACCGATACAACATGCAGCGCGTGATTAGCTTAACCGCAAACTTGCATGGGGAATCAGTTGGAGATGCGGCCAAGCAGATTCAACAGGCGGTCAATCGAGCCGGAACGCCGCCCCGCGGAGTTACAGTGGCCGTCAGAGGTCAGATTGCGCCTCTAGGCCAAACTGTCTCCGGATTGCGAATCGGCCTGCTGCTTTCGATTCTGGTGATCTTCCTTTTGCTCACGTTCAATTTTCAGTCGCTTCGGTTGGCAATACTTGTTCTGCTTACCGTTCCCGCTGTGCTGTGTGGCGTCGGCTTGATGCTGTTCGTGACCAGGACGACTTTGAACGTGCAGTCGTTCATGGGAGCCATCATGGCGGTCGGCGTGGCGGTCGCAAACGCCATTCTGTTTGTCACTTTCTCGGAATTCAGCCGCAAGCAGGGAACATCGGCTGCAGAGGCGGCCGTGGAAGGCGGACGCAGCCGCGTACGCGCGATTTTGATGACTGCCGCAGCAATGATCTGCGGCATGGTTCCCATGGCGCTTGGACTTGGAGAGAGTGGCGGGCAAACCGCTCCTCTTGGACGAGCGGTCATTGGAGGCCTCGCCGCTGCTACTGTTTCAACCTTGTTCATTCTGCCATCGCTATACGCAATTCTGCAGGGCCGGTCTAGCAACGTTTCACCATCTCTGAACCCATATGATCCCGAAAGCAAATACTATGAGAAAGCGTAAGCTGAACATCGCGCACTGTTGTGCAACCGCGTGTTTCGCAGTAATCGTCCTTGATTCCCTCACCGGCGTAGGACGTGCGCAACAGCTCGAAGCGGTTCGGGTCATCTCACGCCCGCTCGATCAGACGGTTATTCTTCCTGGAGAATTTACACCTTATTTGGGAGTCGCTATTCATGCGAAGGTGGCAGGATTTGTTCAAAGAGTGGAGGTCGATCGAGGCTCGGTTGTGAGGGAGGGCCAACTACTGGCCACAATTGTCGCGCCCGAGCTGAACGCGCAACGTGCGGAAGCGGAGGCCAAAGTGCAAGCTGCCGAGGCTCAGCGAGCGGAAGCGGAAGCCCGCGTGGCCGCCGCACAAAGCACGTACGAGCGCATGAAGGCAGCATCGGGCACTCCTGGTGTGATCGCTGGCAACGAACTGATCCAGGCGGAGAAACAGCTCGACGCTGAGCGGGCCAGGGCGACCGCAGATAAATCTGCGGTCGAGGCGGCCAGAGCCGCTGTGAAGGCCGTCGAAGAACTGCAGGCTTATCTCAGAGTTACAGCTCCCTTCTCCGGAGTGATTACAACGCGGAATATTCATCCAGGAGCGCTGGTAGGCACAGGAGAAAGCTCGCTGCCCATGTTCGAACTGGAAACGGTCAATCACTTGAGGTTGGTTGTTCCCGTTCCGGAAGCCGAAGTGGGTGGCATCGTCAAAGGCGCCAAAGTGACGTTTTCCGTTCCCGCGTATCCGAGTGAAACGTTCGCTGGTACGGTAACTCGAATCGCGCGGGCCATTGATGCGAAAACTCGCACGATGCCAGTGGAATTGGATGTCGTCAATACGAATGGTCGCCTTGCTGCGGGTATGTATCCGGCAGTTAAATGGCCGATACGAGCGAAGCAGTCCGTTTTGCTCGTTCCCAATTCAAGCGTAGTGAGCACAAGCGAGCGAATGTTTGTCATTCGCGTGAAGAGCGGCTCCGCAGAATGGGTCGACGTCAAAAAGGGTCCGGCCAAAGGCGATTTGGTCGAAGTTATAGGTCCGCTCCACGAAGGAGATACCGTGCTCGTTCGGGGGACGGATGAAGTCCGTGAAGGCGCTCATCTAAACATTCGGATGAGGCCTGCAAGTAAGGGGTGAAATCGTGCATCGGCTCATAACATTCTATGTGCCAGCGATTACCATAGGTCTCCTCGCGAGCGCGGCCACGGCCGAAGTAACGGAACAAGCTCGCAGTTCAATTGACCGGGTAATTCGTCACAAGGGTACTTACGTACCAGAAGAAGACGTTTACAAAATAACGCTTCCTAGAGAGGAAGCGACCATTGTTCAGGACTATCAACGGCTCTCTCCCAATCTGGGGTTAAATTCCTGGGTTGCTTTTGCCTCGGGTGTCCATCACGAGGCAGTGCTTACGGGTCAATACCTTCTCCTGGATGACGAAGTCAATCCTGTCCTGGATGTCGTTCTTAACGCCGGCTTGGATGTAACGGGTCTGGCAACCTCTTGTTCTTTTGACGGGCCGCACCTTCATACGGTCGACGTGACGGGACTCGGCTCTTTCCCAACGCTTGCTTCCGCGTTTCGTGGAGGCCTCGATGCAATGCAGCGCGTCCGACGAACTACCGCTATCTCGCCAAAGCGCGGTTCTAAACCCGCGATTCCTGTTGAGAGCGCAATTGATCCAGGTCCACTCGACGCAGTCCTTTCCATGAAAGGAACGGTCACGGCCGGCGTGTATAAGGCAGCGATTGGAACCAGGACGTTGCTGAACGGCGAACTCGTCGGGCGGGAAATGGGAATGAGCACGTGGATTTCAGTAGCGGGTACAAATGAACACGCGCTCGTTCAGGGAGAATTCGTCGAGACTCCCAATGGACTGAGAAAGCTCTTGGCGGCTCTTCGCGCCAAAGGCATGAATATCTCTTCCATTCGAAATCACACGCTCGGCGAACACCCCCAATCTGTCTTCGTACGTTTCTGGGCCGAAGGAAACGCTGTTCAACTGGCGAAAAGCGTCCGGTACGCACTTGACGTTCAAGTCGGTGCTGTTTTTCACGGATCAGGGCGAAAGATATGAAACGCAAACAAGCGAATCGTGCCCAGCGCCTTGTGGTCTTGTTTACCGCAGTCTCGGCCTATCTATCGGGCCAGACGTTACACAAAGTCGCGACCATTGACTTGCCTGGTCCTAAAGGCCAAAGGTTCGATTATCTCACCATGGACGACGAAGATGGCTATCTACTTTCCGCGCATCTCGGGCCGGGAATTCTCTATGTCATTGACGTCCGCACGAACGCGCTGATCAAAGCCATCCCCGGCGTTCCTGGAATCACCGGACTCGAATACGTGCCTGGACTCCGAAAAATCTACACTTCCGATTGGGGTGAGGAGAAGATCGGCGTTGTCGATCTGCACAAAATGGCCGTAATAAAGAGGCTCCCCACGGCTGCCAAGCCGAACGGAAGCACATATGCGGCACCCTTTCGAAAAGTCTACGTCTCGGACACCCTGGGCAAAGCGGTGGCAGTCGTTAACGTTGATAAAGACGAAATTGTCAAGACTCTCAGATTCGACAGTGAAACAGGTATGCCGCAGTACGATTCCGTCGCGCGAAAGGTCTACGTCAATCTGCGCAGCACGAATCAGGTTGCTGAGATCGATCCGGCAACAGATCGCATAATCGGCCAGTACCCTGTCGAGGGTTGCCAGTTCAATCATGGAATGGCCATCGATTCTGAACGACATCGCGCCTTTCTGCTTTGCGGAAAGAGCCGGACGATGACCGTGTTTGCGCTGGATAGCCACCATGCTATCGCTCATCTTCCGCTTCCGCCGGGCGCAGACGTAGTCAAGTTCGACCCCGGCCTGCGCCGCATTTATGCTGCCTGCTCCAGCGGCGTCATTGCTGTCTACAAAGAAGACGATGCGCAGCATTTTCAGAAGATCGAAGACTTTCCGGTTCAGAATACGATACACAGCCTTGCCGTCGATACCTCCAGTCACCGCGTTTACGCTCCGGAGCAGGAGGAAAATGGCCACCCCGTTGCTCGAATGGTCGTGTACGAGGCGGTTGTGGAGAAGGAGAAGAAATAAATGCGACTGTTTGAAGCTTTCTTTGTTTTCGCAACTGTCGCCACCGCACAGTCGACTGCGCCGCTGCGCCTGGAGAAAACCATTCCGCTCCCGGACGTACAGGGCCGAATCGATCACATGTCGATCGACGTGAAAAACCAACGTTTTTTCATGGCTGCTCTGGGGAACGACACCATCGAAGTGATCGATCTCAAAGCCGGCAAACGCATCCACACCATCACCGGTTTGCATGAGCCCCAGGGCGTCCTCTACCTGCCGGATGTGAACCGGCTGTACGTTGCTAACGGAGAGGACGGCTCATTACGCATCTTCGACGGAGCTTCTTACGCGCCCATAAGAACCGTGAAACTCGGCGAGGACGCAGACAACGTCCGCTTCGATGCGGAAAAGAAACATGTATACGTCGGCTATGGAGGCGCAAGCGGCGCTCTTGCCGTGATGAATGAGGATGGAACGAAAGTCGCCGAAATACCGCTCGATGCACACCCTGAATCTTTTCAGCTGGAGAAGAACGGGCCTCGGCTTTTCGTGAACTTGCCGAAATCGCAAAAAGTGGCGGTCGTCGATCGGACAACGGCGTCGGTCGTCACCACGTGGGGAACCGGTGGAGCCGTTTCGAACTACCCGATGGCTCTCGACGAAGAAGATCATCGTCTATTCATTGTCTGCCGAACACCAGCTCAACTGCGTGTTCTGGATACAAATAGTGGCAAGCTCATCGAGAAGCTACCGGCAATTGGCGACTCTGATGATGTGTTTTACGACAAATCCCGCAAGCGGGTCTATGCTACGGGTGGCGAGGGCGGCATCTCTGTATACCAGCAGCAGGACCCGGACCATTACAAGGAAATTGCCAAAGTCCCCACCGTAAAAGGCGCACGAACAGGTTTCTTCTCTCCTGACTTGGACCTGCTGTTCGTCGCGGTTAGACGTCAGGGCTCTGAGGTGGCCGCGGTTCGCGTTTATTCGACCCAATGAGGCTTCCGCCGGGCGGCTTCACTGATAAAGAGACCGAAGGCGGCATGCTGAAAGTCGCCCTTGAGCGCACTGCGCTAAATAATTTGACGCGAGATGGATGGCTATTGTTCTTGACGCGGACCGCCCGGTTGTTCGCTTATGGCTCCTTATCCGTGGTGTGTTGGTTTTGTACTTGAATGGCATCGGGCTAAGTGAGTCGCAGACGGCTTTGCTGCTTACTCTTACATTGATCGGTGACACACTTGTCTCGCTATGCTCACGACGCGAGCAAACCGCAGGATATGCGGCCATTTACGTTTACAGAGTTCGGCCGTAGCTGCTACGGATCCGTTGTATTCAGCGGAAGCCC
Source organism: Terriglobales bacterium (assembly GCA_035572845.1). Taxonomy (GTDB): domain Bacteria; phylum Acidobacteriota; class Terriglobia; order Terriglobales; family Acidobacteriaceae; genus Gp1-AA145. Next base: position 1,144 of record DATNAF010000235.1, on the reverse strand, counting down.
CGATCCGCCTCGTATGCGGTTTGAGCGACCTGTGGACTCCTCCCGAACAAGCCCCGTTCAATCTACGACTGTTTGAGTCCGATATGGTACCATCCGGGTTTGAATGCAACTCAGTTGCTGAACATTCGTTTCTAGCGCCGACTGTTCTGGCCTAATCTGCAAGAAGTTCATAACCGGTCCGCAGCCAAGGTTTTGCTGCTGTTTTTTGAAATCTAGCTTCCCGGTTCAGCGGACCAGAAGAAAAACAGAGAGGTGCTCTCGGATTACTTTTAGCCGAGTCTCCCGGGAGCACCCCGTTACAAATGCCGTGAACCGGTTTGGCTCGCGACCCTCTTTATTGTAGGCACGCTCCTTCCCAAGTTCGCGCGGCGAAAGGAGACTTATGTCTGTTCGAGACCAGCAGCGGGCGCTATTCGGAAACCCCTGGCTCGCGAAGGCGATCATGGGAGTTTTTGTGTGTCTGGCTTCTGCCTGGGCTGGGGAAGCTCCCAATTTCATCACCTATACGCATCAAATGGAAGAACCGGGAAATCTGGAGATTGACACGAAAGGGGGGCATCGCTAAGCCGGACGGTGGTAACCGATTCCTTGGATCGGCGATGGAATTTGGTGAGCGCTACATAAACCACAGGAAATGTTTTACAACCTGGCCATGGGCGGGGGCTGGCTGAGCTTCCATTGGTCCGGCAGCCAAGCAGGAAGTTCACTCGTTCGTGCCATCGGCAGGTTGATGAGCAACTGCGTGAGATACAGTTGCGGGTCGATATCATGTTTGCGGCAGGTTGAGGTTAAGCTGGGCCAGGATGGCCGCGGTTCTTCCGCCGCGCGGATTCCCCACGAATAACGAGTTCTTGCGGTTCAACACCACCCGCTTCATCTCTCTTTCCGAAACGTTGTTGTCGATGGGCACGGCACCATCGGAGCAGAAAACGTTCAGCTCCGTCCATTGACTCAGGGCATAGCTGATTGCCTCAGCCATCGGATGACGGGGCAGCAACTACTCTTTCCAGGTCCAAAACTTCTCGCGCAGCTGGGCCAGCACGGGCGCCGAATGTGTCTGGCGCAACTGGAGGCGTTGTTCCAGGGCAAGGCCACTGGCCTGTTTTTCGATCACATAGAGCGCGCGGATCAGCTCGACCGCCTC
>DATNAF010000234.1:0-8689 GCA_035572845.1 Terriglobales bacterium | reverse complement strand
TGGACGCGGCAGTTTTTCGATGACACGCTGACGAACCTGAGCCGGATGAGTTTGAACCCGCCGGGTGGAATGCTGCAACATCCCAGCTTGATTGCCTGGCCGGAATCGCCGGCGCCTTTTTACGGCGGGGACCCGCTGTTTCGTACCGCGCTGAGTAAGATTGCAAGCTCGGCGCATACGTGGGTTGTGGTTGGGAGTATAGGTGTTGAAAGCGCGAAACTATCTGCGCAGCAGCCCAGTGAAATTTTTAATTCGGCGGCGCTGGTCAGCCCGGACGGCGAATTCGTGGCGCGTTATGACAAGGTCCACCTGGTGCCATTCGGCGAGTACCTGCCATTTAAGGAATGGCTGGGCTTCGCAGGCGGGCTGACTAAAGAAGTTGGAGACTTCTCGCGCGGGGAATCGCGCAAACCCTTGCAGGCGGGCGATGAGAAGCTGGGCGTATTTATTTGTTACGAGTCGATCTTTCCTGATGAAGTGCGGCAGTTCGCGAAAAATGGCGCGCAGGTTTTCGTAAACATTTCCAATGATGGCTGGTATGGCGACAGCGGCGCATATGCGCAACATCTAAAGCAGGCGCGGATGCGGGCAGTAGAAAATGCGCGCTGGCTTCTCCGTACGACTAACACCGGCGTGACCGCGGCCATTGATCCCGATGGACGAGTCGAACAAACCGTTCCGCGCAAAATACGTACCGTGCTGCAAGCCTCATACGCTCTCAACGATCGCACCACGTTCTACACGCGCCATGGCGATTGGCTGGCGTACCTGTGTGCGATAATTTCAATTGGAGCGCTGGTTATCGCTCTTACTCCCGCCAAAGGCAGACTTTCAGCATGATTCAGGAACTCGAGCACGAATATTCGGCATTGCAGCAAAAGGTCCGCGAACTTCGGGAGTACCTTTGACGCCGGCAAACTTCGTCCGCAGTTAGCAGAAATCGATAAACAAGCCTCTGACCCGAACCTGTGGTCGAACCCGCAAAAATCTCAGCAGGTCATGCGCGAGAAAAAGCGCCTGGAGGGCATGCTCTCTACCGAGGCTGATCTGCTGCGGCGTACCGAGGACATTGCCGCGTACTTCGATTTGGCTCGCGAGGGCGAGAACGTCGAAGCTGATCTGCGCCGCGAGATCGATTCCTTGCGCGCGCAGGTCGAGCGCCTCGAGACCGAGACAATGCTGTCGGGAGAAAACGACGCACGCAACGCCATCGTCACCATCCACCCCGGCGCGGGTGGAACTGAATCACAGGACTGGGCGGAGATGCTGATGCGCATGTACCTGCGCTGGGCCGAGCGCCAGGGGTTCCAGACGGTTCTCTATGACTACCAGCCGGGCGAAGAGGCGGGAATTAAATCGACTACATTCGGGGTCAATGGCGAATATGCGTTTGGCCTGCTGACCAGTGAAATCGGCGTGCATCGGCTAGTTCGGATATCACCGTTCGATCAGGCCAAGCGGCGCCATACTTCTTTTGCCAGCGTTTTTGTTTCGCCCGAGATCGACGATTCGATTGAGGTGAACATTAAGCCCGACGACATACGCATCGACACCTATCGATCGAGCGGCAAAGGCGGGCAGCACGTGAACACTACGGATTCGGCCGTCCGCATTACGCACATTCCTACGGGACTGGTGGCGGCTTGCCAGAATGAGCGCTCGCAGCACAAAAACAAAGATCGAGCGATGAGCATGCTGCGCTCCAAACTCTACGAATTTGAAATGGAGAAGAAGCGCGAAGCCACGCGAAAGATTGAAGACTCAAAGCTGGATATCGATTTTGGATCGCAGATTCGGTCTTACGTTCTGCAACCTTACCGAATGATCAAGGACCACCGCACTAAGACCGAAGTCGGCGATGTAGATCGAGTGATTGATGGCGATTTGCAGCCGTTCATTCATGCATATCTGCGCATGCGCCGGGATGGAACATCCTCCGCCGATTCGTCGTCATAGTGCCTTCGGTAACCTGACTTTCCTCGAAAATCCTAGCGGTGACCGCGCGGGTGCGAGACCCTATAGGGTAAAGCTCTAGCACCCCAACAACTATGGCGCGTCTATTGGAATTAATTCGCAGATCTGCGCTGCCCTCGCATCAGATGATGACGGCAGCCAAAGGCGCGCTTGATACGCCTGCCGGAGAAATGGTCGAGATTTTGGTATATCTCGCCGAGAACAACAAGATCTTCGGCGAGCAATCGCGCATAACGCTTGCCGGATGGGACGAAAAATCCGCAAAAGCAATTGCATCCGATCCGGCTACTGCGAAAGAGGTACTCGATTACTGGATTTCTCGAAAGAACCTCAGGCCGGCTTTGTTTCCGCTTCTTCTTGAGAACCCTTCCGTATCACCTCGAAAAATTGGCGAGATTGCCGGCACCTCAAAAGGTGAGTGGATTGATGTGATGCTAGCCAGCCCGCGAGTTCAAAAATCTCAACAGATACTGCGAGACCTGGCGGGTAATAACGAACTCACGGGAGTGCAAACCATAAGAGTGCAAGAGCTGATCAATGGCAAATCGGCGGCGGTTGCGGTTGAGGCGAAAACACAGGTCGCACCTACTGTGACAGTCCAGGTCCCGATGAAGACGGCGAATGCGATTGCACCGTCAGCCGCACCTGAGCCGATAGCCCAAGTGGAAGCGGGGCTTGCTCCTGAAACAGATTCGTCTGATCCCGAAACTGACAAGGTTTTAACTGCGTTTCTCACTGAGCACGCCAGTGAAATCGCTGCCGAAGGCGATAAGCCTTTTCAACCTATAGGCGGGATTCATGAAGCAATTCCTGCCGCGGAGCCGCAGGCCATAGCTGCGGCGGCTGGCGCAGCAGCAACTCTGGCGAAACCTGCAAGCGCAGTTAAGACAGCTCCTAAGAAGCCGACGAATCCTGAAGACGAGCAACGAGGCAGCGTGTTGCAGAAGATTGCCAAGCTCGATATCAAAGGGCGAATCCAATTAGGGATGAAGGGAACAAAAGAGGAGCGGTCGATTCTGGTGCGCGATGGGACCAAGGTGGTCGCGCTGGCGGTGCTCGATTCGCCGAAGATCACGGACGGTGAAGTCGAAAAATTCGCCAATCAAAAAAATGTTCTGGAAGCCGTGCTGCGTGCAATTCCCATGAAGCGGCGGTTTGCAAAAAATTACGTAATCGTCCGCAACCTGGTGGCTAATCCCCGCACCCCGTTGGATGTGAGCCTTGGCCTTATGAAGAATCTGTTGGTGCAGGACCTGCGCAATTTGTCGGGCAACAAAGAAGTTTCGGATACGGTCCGCAAACTTGCATTGCGAATGTTCAAGCAAAAACTTGAGCCGGGTAGGGGTTAGCCCTTTAGGCGCACTCTCGGCAATTAGAATAGAGGGATGGCAGCCCACTCCGACGCGGATTCGATTCGCGACCTGCTGCAGCGCTCGAAGACCATTGCTGTAGTCGGGCTTTCTGACAGCCCAATGCGGCCCAGCTACGGCGTTTCCGCCTATATGCAGTCGCAGGGTTACAAAATCATTCCCGTAAATCCAACGATTGCTGAATCATTGGGAGAAAAGTCTTACCCGACGTTGCGGAGTATTCCGGAGAAAATCGACATCGTAGATATCTTTCGCCGGCCAGAATACTTGGAGGATATTGTCGATCAGGCGATTGAGCTGAAAATTCCAGCGGTATGGATGCAGGAGGGCGTCATCAATCAGAAAGCCGCCCAAAAAGCAGAGAAGGCGGGCATCTTTGTGGTGATGGATCTCTGCATATTGAAGGAGCACAAGGCACGGTTCCGATAGACCTCAGCTAGGCCCTCACAAAAATCACGCTGGCATCATCTTGCAGCCCAGCGCCATTCACGTAATGTCGAACGTCGGTAAGAATGCTCTCGCTCGAGGCGAGAGGGTTAAGGACATGCTCGCGCAGGCGCTCAGAACCGTATTCTTCCTGATTGAAAGACGAAGCTTCCGTGATGCCATCGCTGTAGAGCACCAGCCTCGAGCCGGGCGACAGCTGAATTTCACTTTCTGAAAATCCGGTGACCGCCAGGCCCAGCGGTGTTCCGGCTTCAGTGGGCAGAAAGCGAGCGCGGTCGCCTTCGACCAACAGCGGAGCTAGATGTCCGGCGCTGGCGAATTTGAGCGTTCGATTTTTCGGATCGAGAATAGCGTAAATCAACGTAACGAATCTGCCAGAGGGAAAGTCCTCGACCATCAGCTGATTCATCTTCCGCAATGTCTCGGCCGGAGAACTGCAGGTGTCTGCCAGCGAGCGCAACATCGCACGCGTGGCCGACATCAGCAGCGCGGCCGCAGTGCCTTTACCGGAAACGTCAGCTAAAACCAAGCCCCAGCAACCATCATTAAATGGAATGAAGTCATACCAATCCCCGCCAATGTCGCCGGCCGGCACGGAAAGTCCAGAGATGGCGAATCCAGGTACGTAAGGCGACGCCTTGGGCAAAAGCGCCTGCTGGATGATCCGCGCCTCTTCAGATTCGCGGGTCATGCGCTGGCGCTGTTCTTGTTCGGCACGAAAACGCCGGCAATTGTGCAGCGCAACGGCAATGTGTTGGCAAAGTGCGTGCAGAAGCCGTAATTGCTGCGGCGGAAAGGCATCGACCTCTGAGTGGGAAGCCGAGAACACGCCGACAACGTTGCCGTCGACGATCAGAGGAATCGCTACCTCCGAAAGCGTGGATTCCTCACAACCCAGGTAATACGGATCAAGTCTCACGTCGGGGGCGTAATGCATTTTGCCCGTCGCGGCGACATGGCCGACCATGCCGTCGATGCCGACCTTTAGCCGATCGCCTTTGTCGTGCAGGGTGCAGCCGCAGACGGACGCAAGTTCCAACTCGCCCCGTTCTTCATCATGCAGATACAGATTGGCTTCGATGCAGCCGAAGGCGCAGGAGACGTGATTCACGATCTGATCGATTAAGACATCAAGGTCCAGGATGGACGTGATCTTCGGGATCCACTCTTGCAGTTTGAGGAGGTCCTCGATCCGTCCACTCTGCAGCGAGTGATCGATCACTGAGGTGATTTGAGCCGGGTTTGGAATTGCAGCCATCGAGTACACTCTGCCGAAGCGCTAACAGACAGATGACCCGATCTATTCCTCGGATTCTGTTTTAGTTTCTGAAGGAGGAGCTTCGGAACGAAGAGCGCGGATCTCACTCAAGCGCTGCCGAATGCGTTTTTCTATGCCTTCATTCGTGGGATGGTAATAGCGGCGATCTCTCAGGTTGTCGGGAAGGCACTGCATGTCGGCGACTTTGTCTTCGAGATCGTGTGCGTATTGGTAGTCCTTGCCGTAGCCGAGGTTCTTCATCAAACCAGTGGGCGCGTTGCGAAGGTGTAAGGGGACGGGCTCGGCTGCGGTCCGTTCTACATCCTGCTGAATGTCGGAATAGGCGGTGTACAGCGCGTTGGATTTCGGGGCGATGGCGAGATAGACCGCAGCCTGCGCCAGGGCAAGATTTCCTTCCGGCATACCAAGAAAATCGACAGCATCACGAGCGGCGATGCATAGCGAGAGCGCGTTGGGATCGGCGAGCCCGATGTCTTCGACTGCCATTCGAACAATCCGGCGGGCGACGTACAACGGGTCTTCGCCGGCTTCGAGCATGCGCGCCAGCCAGTAAAGCGACGCGTCAGGATCGCTGTTGCGTACCGACTTGTGGAGCGCCGAGATGAGGTTGTAATGCTCCTCGCCGGCTTTGTCGTAAAGCAGAACACGCTTCTGCAGGGCATCCTGGACGATCTCGGTTGTGATTTCGTGTGCGGTAGAAACCAGCTCAGAGGGTTCCCCAGCCTTCCCCGCACTTTGGGGAGGCTGGGGATTTTGATCTTCCGTCCCAGGGAGACGCGCCTTGTCTAACACCAGAGCAGCCGCGACCTCCAGCACGTTGTAAGCGCTGCGAGCATCGCCGCTTGAATACGCAGCGATTTGGCTAAGGACATCGTCATTCGTTGAGAGTTTCATTGCGCCTAAACCGCGCTGGTTGTCCTCAAGAGCACGCCTAAGCAGAAGCACGATCTGTTCTTCCGTGAGTGGTTTGAGCACATACACACGGCTGCGAGAACGCAGCGCGGAAATAATTTCAAACGACGGATTCTCGGTAGTGGCGCCGATCAGGCGAATGTTGCCTTTCTCGACGTGTGGAAGAAAAGCGTCCTGCTGGGCTTTATTGAAGCGATGGATCTCATCGACGAAGACAATGGTGCGAGTGCCGTACTGGCGTGCTCGTTCAGCCTCGGCCATCACCTGCTTGATTTCTTTGATCCCCGAAAGCACCGCGCTGAACTCTATGAATTCGGCACGAGTCATGCTGGCAATTATTTTCGCGAGTGTGGTCTTGCCAGTACCAGGAGGTCCCCAGAAAATGAGAGAGCCAATATCATCGCGCTCGATCTGGGCCCGCAGCGGTTTGCCGGGACCAATGAGATGTTCCTGGCCGACGTATTCGTCGAGGGTGCGCGGGCGCATGCGGTCGGCAAGAGGTCGGCCTTGATTGCCTGGGTTATTGCCGCCGGGAATGGTTTGAAACAGGCTCATAGGAACAGTCCACGACAGATTCGTCGTTGGTCGTTGGTCGTTGGCGTGAAGCCGAACTAGGTTGCCAAGGACGAACGACCAACGACCAACGACGCAATTATGTTTTTTGCCGTGCTGCCTCGTACAAAATTATGCTCGCCGCTATTCCTGCGTTCAGCGATTCGACGCGCGCGGAATGCGGGATCATCATCAGCTCGTCCATTTCTGAGATCAGCTTCTTGTCCAGGCCAGCGCCTTCGTTGCCGATAAAGATTGCAACTTGACGATTTAGGTCCGCCTTTGGGAGTGAAGTGCCTTTGTGCGACGAGGTCGCGATTAGCCGGAAGCGTCGCGCCCGCAATTCTCCTATCACGTTCTTCAAATCCGCCTTTAGCGCTTTAAGACGGAAAACTGAACCCGCGGACGCCCTCACTACTTTGCTGTTGTAAACACTCACCGTGCCTTCGCCTAAAACCACGCCAGCCGCTCCAAACGCCTCGGCTGAACGCAGGATGGTTCCTAAGTTTCCGGGATCCTGAAGTCCAGCCACTACCAACAACGGCGCGGATGACGCATTCTGAATTAGCTGATCGAGAGTGTGCGTCTTGACGTGGACCAGCGCAGCCAGCCCTTGAGGGGTCTCGCTGGGCACAGAGCCGGCAAACAGTTTGTCCGGGAGCAGCACGGTTTCGACATGAGAGCCGATCTGCGGTAGTAAACGCGCGGCACGGGCCTGTCCGGATTCGCTGACAAAGACAGCGCGAAAGCGGAGCCCGCTGCGAAGGGCTTCTTCAATGACGCGGAATCCCTCAATGGCGCACTCGCCGGAGGCCGTCAGCTCGCCTCGGCTGAATGCTTGACGCAATTCTTTTAATAGAGAATTGTGGCGGCCTTCGATACGGCGCAAGCGTTCGCTGCCAGGATTTCGCGTATTTTCCAACATTAGCTCCTGATGAGAGATCATACGCGTCACTCGGCGGGGAGCGGGTGCTGTGTTATCTTAACTCTCGAAAACAAAGAGCACGGGAGAGCCGCAAGTGCGCGTGGAGATAGTCAAGATCAGCAATGAAAAACCGGAACCTTCGCTGGTTCGGTACGCGGCGGATCAAATTCGCGCCGGCGAAGTTCTGGGAATGCCCACCGACACTTTTTACGGCCTGGCTGCCGATCCTTTTAATCTCCGCGCGGTTGAGCGAGTCTATGAAATCAAGTCACGCTCTCGGCACAAGCCGCTGTCGCTGCTGATTGAAAGCGTAGAGCAAGCAGAAGACTTGGCAAAACCACTGCCTGACGAATTCTACAAGCTAGCGGAGAAGTTCTGGCCCGGGCCTCTGACCATAATCGTGAGGGCTGCGTCACGGCTTCCCCTGAAAGTCACAGCCAATACAGGGAACGTGGCTCTCCGGGTGCCGAACGCTCCCATTCCGCTGGCGGTGCTTAAAGCGGCACAAATTCCGATCACCGCGACTTCTGCCAACCTCAGCGGTGAGACTGAATGCACAACGGCAGCTGCCGTTAGAGACCAATTGGGCACGCGTATTCCAATTATTGTGGATGGCGGGGAGTCGCCGCGCGAAGTCGCCTCGACCATTATCGACCTCACTGACGACGAGGCGCGCTGGAAGATTCTGCGGGAGGGCGCCATTCCCTCCCACGAGATCTCGGAATTCTTTGCACAGGGGTGATGCCTACGCCGGAAGCTGAGCGGAAATCCAGCCGCTGGCTGTTCTGGACCACAGTGGTAGCGGCCGTGATGGTGCTGGCCGTATTTTCTTCAATCTTCGCAACCATCCTCAAAGACTCCACCATGCAGGAGCTTCATCCCGCAGATGCAATCATTGTGTTCGGAGCCGCGCAGTATGATGGACGTCCATCGCCGGTATTCAGGGCCCGCCTTGATCATGCCAACGAACTCTTCCGAAAAGGACTAGCGCCGGTTGTCATTACCACGGGTGGATCTGCCGCCGATCCTAAATTCAGTGAGGGTGGAGTCGGACACGATTACCTGATGCGCAAGGGCATCCCCGAATCTGCTCTCATTGCGGAGACGCAGGCCAACGATACTGCGGAGTCTGCGGAACGCGTGTCCGCGATCATGCAAGAAAATCATATGCATAGTTGCCTGGCAGTGAGCGATGCTTACCACATGTTCCGAATACGTATGCTGCTGATG
>DATNAF010000233.1:0-11120 GCA_035572845.1 Terriglobales bacterium | reverse complement strand
CGCTGTTCGTTGATCGTCATGTCCCAAATCGAGGCCTGATCGGCGCTCCATTTTCCTTTGGTGATAGACGCGTTGTACAGCTCGTAAAGCCAACAGCCATCTTTATCGAGCACCAGAACGTGGCGATCACCATTGCCTGGTTTGGGATAGCCCTCGATGAGCGCGTTTGAAGGAACCGGTTCAGGGCCGGGATCGCTTTCGTCGGCGAACGCATTCAGCGTTACGTTGACTTTGGCCTGCGTGCCAGCAACAACTTGGTACGGAATCCCAAGGGTCTGGTTGTGAAACGTGCCCGAACCAAAATCTGGGTGCAGGGCCACAGTGGCGCCAATGAAGTTGATGTAGTTTGCCGAGTTTGGATCAACCGGCGCGGTGGAAATATCGGTGTTCCACAGGTTGTTGGAGGGAAACGGCACAAAACCGTTAAGGCCGGTGAGCTGGCCAACCGTCATTCCGCTGCAAGTTCCGGATTGAGAGAATGCGATTCCGCTTAACAGAAGAATGGTGGCAATCGCGAGGGCGAGAGAGCGATTCAAGTTTCCTAACATGACCTCTCCTTTTCAGAATGCTGCCGAAGCAGCCGTTAAGGTTGATCTTTGCTTTCGAGGATATGAGGAATAACAACGAAGCGGTGCTCTCCCGACGCGAGGGAATTCGAAATATCAAATTGCAGTGGCATTTCATTTCTTTCACGACCTTCAGCAAATTAAGTTAAGCCAGCCATTCATCCAGATGCTCCCGCACAAAGGCATTGTCCTGCAACTGCGGATACGCCTGGCAAACACGATCAATCTCTTCGCTTTGTCCGAGCGAAAGCTCCTCATTGGGATCGAGGCACCAGCGGCCTTGAAGAAGTCCCTGCCGACGCAGAATTTCGTGGATTCCAGGAATGCATCCGCGAAACTTATTTCCCGGATCAAAGATTGCGGCGTTAGCATCGGTCAATTGTTGTGCCAGCGTAAGCAGTCCATTGAGTTCGCTCTGGTTGTTTCGCTTGATGCGCTCCAGATGGCACACCGCGGCTTTGGTCCAGACTGCCCATTGCCCAAGCAAGCCGCCGGCAAAGCGAACTCCCGCGCCCCCGAAATCAAATTCAGTCATCAAATCGAGCAAGATGTGATCGTCATTCCCGGTATATAACGCAATATCTTTTGCACGCCCTGAATCTGCCACCGCCCGGAGCACATCAAGCGTCTGATAACGATTAAATGGCGCAATTTTGATGGCGACCAGGTTTTCTATTTCTGCCAGTTCGCGCCAAAACTCATACGGCAGAACATATCCCCCGACGCTCGGTTGCAGGTAGAAGCCGATAATTGGAATGGTTGAAGATACCGAACGGGCGTGGTCGAGGAGCACCGGGATGGGCTCATTGCGCAGATCAGCCAAGCTCAGCAACGCAGCGTCATAACCCAGCGCTGCTGCGAGTTCCGCCTCTTTTTGTGCCTGTTCTTGTTTTCCGCAAACACCCGCGATTTTCACAATGTCGTGCCCGTGAGTTTCGTGGCTGGCGAGTTCCAAGACCGGCCGCAGCAAAGAAAATTGCGGATTGCGAATCTCGAATTGCGTGGTGTGAACGCCGACCGCAATTCCACCCGCCCCTGCGGCCAAATAGTAGCGAGTAAGTGCGCGCTGGCGCCGTTCATCGAGTTTGCGCTGCGCGGTCAAGGCCAGCGGGTGCGCCGGAATCACCAGGCCGGAGAGCAACTTTTCGCGCACATTCATCAGAACTTTCCATTTCTTTCATGAAAATGCGTTGGCTTATTCAGCATAGGGCCACGATTGCGGATCCAGTCTGCCAAGAAATCGATCATTTCCGTTGCTGCAATCGAAGGACATCCAAAAAGCTGCTGTGCCTTACCCGCATTGCTCAACAGTGCAGTCGAGCTCTCTTCAAACTCAAAAGTCGGTTTGGTCCCAAATTTCTCCCCGAATTGCTCAGCTACTCGCCGCACTGAGAGAGTCTCCGGTCCGGTCAGGTTCAAAATCAGCGGTGGAGACTGGCAATGGGCGAGTGACCTCAGGCACTCTGAATTCGCGTCCCTCTGCCAGATGACATTCACGTATCCCATTCGCAGATCGATTGGCCGATCTTCAAATACTGCTGATCCAATGTCCGCCAGAACTCCATAGCGAAGCTCGACCGCATAATTCAATCGCAGAATTGTCACCGGCGTACCCCAGCACTGCGAACCGTATTCGAACATGCGCTCGCGCCCGAGCACGGACTGCGCATACTCGCCTTTAGGTTCAACCGGAGTGGACTCAACAGCACCTCCTTCGTGCACATCCGTAAGCGGATATACGTTGCCGGTGGAAAATACGGCGATTCGCGAATTGCGATAACGTTCTGCCACCAAGCCCGGAAGAAACGTATTCATGGCCCAAGTCAAGTGTTCCGAACCGCTGGTGCCAAATTTACGCGCGGCCATGAACACCACGTTTGCGATGTCTGGAAGTTTCGCGAGTGTGCCAGGTTCAAGCAGATCGCAAGAAATAGTTTCAATGTTCTGAGAAGAGAATTGAGCGCGAAGATTTTGATCGGAAAATCGCGAAACGGCGATGATTCGTTTTCGCGAGCCCCCCAGATCGGAGGCCCGTCGGGCAAGCGCAGCCAGACTTGGGCCCATTTTTCCGCCCGCTCCCAGAATTAGCAAATCGCCATCGAGCGCACCCATGGCGGACACATCCTCGTCAGTTGGTCGCGACAGCTGCTCTTCGAGATCCTGCACTGAAGTGATAATTGGCATCATCCGAGTTCAAATCCGGCAATCGCGTACACCATGTCATTCCGCGCCAAGAGCGGCCGGCCGCGCGTCATGCGAGTCAGGCAGCGCTGCCGGACGAAGCCCAACTTCGAAGCAATCGCAACTGCATCTTTGTTAGAGGGAAACAAATCCCAAGACCAACTCTTTTGCGGTGATGCATCGATCAACTCACTTATCAGCATCTGAGCGTTGGCCCGGTCTGACGCAACACAAGGGCCGAGATATCCTGTCGTTCGACCATCTCTTGAAAATAGAAATCCATTTGAATTTGCGACAATTTTGTTTCGTTTCAAGAGCATTCCGAGCAGCGCCGACCGGTCAGTCCCAAAGGCTTTGCAGTCCAATTCAGTCGAGTAACAGTTCGTAGTAGTAGGAATTGCGTTTCGCCGTGGTCCCGAAGATCCCATGCGAGTCCAGCGCTCAATCGCCTGCTCTGGACTGAAGCCCATCTTCTCGTACAGCGGACGTCCTTGGTCGGTCGCATCCAGCTTGAGGGTTTCTACTCCCATTGAATCTGCGCGATCGAGGGCTTCAGCCAGCAAGCGACGAGCGAAACCTCGACCACGATATTCTGCATTGGTCAAAACCATTCCAATCCACGCGAGCCGTTGCCCGTAGCACACCAGAGTGGTAGTCGAAACCAGCTGGCCATCAGCTTCTATTCCGAAGCATCCGTCTGGCGCGAGTTGCATCAGCATGGACCAGTCTTCCACTGTCTGGTTCCAGCCCGCTGAGGTGGAAAGCTCAACCGCCGCAGCAAGATCTCCGGAGTCCAGAAGTCGCAGTTGTCCTGCTAAGACTGGCATAGCAATCATTGGATACGCCGAAACCATTCTGCAAACTGCGGGATTGCGATCTCCGGTTCGGCAAGTTCCGGTCGCCACTTCTTCTCCCATTCAAACGAGATGAAACCCGGGTAATTAACTTTTCGCAGCTCGGCGACGATTTCGCGTAATGGAAGTTTTCCCTCTCCCGTAAGTACTGGTTCCCACTTCTCTTCCCGGCAGTCCAAATCTCTTAGGTGGAGGTGTCTAAGTGAGCTGCCGAAAAGACGGGCAACTCCGATTGGCTGCTCACCTCCATCGCTCAACGCATTAGCCGGGTCCCACACCACACCAACATTTGGAGCCTCTGATTGAACGAGTATTTGCATTGTTTCCGAGGACGATGCGAAGTCGCCGTGTGTCTCCAACCAGACCTCAACCCCACTAGATTCGATTTCTTCTGCCAGATGCCGAATGCCATCCGCAATCCAGCCCCGAGTTGAATTCCGGTCTTCACCGGGTTGTATTTTGTCGCCGAACACCCGAATAGCGGGCGACCCCACGGCCGCCGCCAGTTCTGCCATTCGCTTTCCCTCGTCAACCCAGCGCCGACGCTCTCGAGGGTCGGGAAAATGAAACCGGCAGCTGGTGCCCACGCATGCAATGTATAGCCCGCGATCCGCGATCAGTTGTCTTGCTTCGGACAATTTTTTGCCCCGGAATGCCGGCAGCTTCCACAGCGAATCTTCTCCTTTCAGAAATCGCAGTTCAATTCCTTCATATCCGAAAGTTACCGCCATCTCGATCACTTGCCCAAGGCTCCAACCTGGACACGCCAAAGTTGAAAAGCATATCTTCATTTTTAAGTCATCAACTCCAGCATTGCCGCGGTGACGCGGTTCTCTACCGGCCTGCCATGAAAGTAATTTTCCAGATCGTCGACGACAGTTTTAGCGATTTGCCGGCGAACATGCAGACCCCCGCCCGCGATGTGCGGAGTGATGATTGCTCCAGGCAGTTTCCGTAGCGGGTGCTTCAAAGGCAAAGGCTCTGTTGGATCGGTTACATCCAAAGCGCAGCGCAGACGCTTGCCCCGGACTTCCGCTGTCAAGGCCTTGAGATCAACGATGCCGCCTCGGGCGATGTTAATGATTACGGCGCCGTCAGGCAGGAGGGCCAATGCTTCGGCATTAAGTAAGCCACGAGTCTGGTCGGTAAGTGCAGCAGTCAGGACTAAAATCTCCGCCTTTTGAAGCAGGGGTTTGAGCGCTGAAAAAATGACGGGATCATCTTTGGTCAAATTTCGAGAGGCGAAAGGGTCGTACACTGTCCATCGCAGGTCAAATCCCCGCGTCAGATTCACCAGCGCGCGGCCCACGCGGCCAAAGCCGATCATCGCCACTTCACGTCCGACGATGAATTCCTCGGTCCCGCCTAGATGCACCTCGGAATAAATGCTGTTCGATCGGCGAATTCCATCGCGATAGCGGTCAACGTTGCGGGCGCAATAAAGAAGGAAGGCTGCGCCGAGCTCCGCGGTGGCGCTGGCCATCGGCCCTGCCGCATTGCTTATGGTGAGGACATCAAACAGTTCGGCGGCAAAACGCGACTTCACTTCTCCGCCACAATGCGCGATGATGCGCAACTTGGGAGCGATGCTGGGCAGTTCTTCAGCAAAGTGCGGGCTGTCCCAAGTGGTTACCAGAGCGTCGGCGTGCTCGAGCTTGCGTTTGAAGGTCACGCTGAGGGTTCGGCTACTGTCCCTTTCCCACTCGAACAATCGCCCGAGTTGTTTTTCCTCCGCCGAAGAAAAGAACGAGCCGAACAGCTCGCGTCCTGCGGAAACCAACAGTCGGGGCCGCATGGGGAAACAGTTTACCATTCAACGGCTATCAATTAATTATGTTTGTTTATTATTAGCTTCCAATTGAATGGAAAAGACAGTATAAGAAAGCACCGTCATGGGTAGCGCCAATCAGATTGATTATTCCGTCATAGCGATCTACGGCCTGCTCATGGTCATTGTAGGCATTTATGTAATGCGCTTTAACCGGGGCGCAGCGGAATACTTTCGCGGCGGGAGCAGAATTCCCTGGCTGGTTGCGGGTCTCAGCTGTTTCATGTCCGGTTTCAGTGCCTGGACTTTTACCGGCGCTGCCGGTGTCGCATACCGGGCCGGGATTGCTGCCGTGGGATTGTACATCGGCAATGCGCTCAGCTTTCTGTTGGGATACTTCGTTTTCGCGGCTCGCTGGCGCCGGAGCCGCGTCACTACGGTGATGGAGTACCTGTCCGATCGTTTTAATCCTGTCACCCATCAGACATTTTCCTGGGTCACAATTTTCTTTCAGTTATTCACTAGCGCCAGCACCTTATATGGATTAAGTCTGTTTATTTCTTCGGCATGCGGATTGCCGGTGAAGTGGACGATCATCGGCGCGGGAACGCTTATCGTGTTCTATTGCGTCATAGGAGGACTTTGGGCAGTCGTCGTCACGGATTTTCTGCAAGCTTCAATCCTCATGCCTTTCTGCCTGGTGCTGGTGATTACGGCTCTATCGCGAGTCGGTGGCGTGGGCGGGTTGGTCCATTCATTGCCTCCGGAGATGAAGACATTGCACCTGTCCGGAGAATTCGGCTGGATCTACATCATTTCGTGGACCATCATGGTGTCCTTCGGCTACAACACCAGCGCGATGGCGCAGCGATATTACAGCGTCGATGATGAGCGTTCGGCACGAAAAGTGGCGCTATTGTGCTGTTGCCTGTTTTTTGTTGGCGCTTTTATATGGTTTCTGCCGCCCATGGCAATGCGGGTCATCTATCCTGACCTGCACGCTGTCTGGCCCGCGCTCGCGAATCCCAGTGAGGCCTCATACGCGGTTGCGAGTCTTACTCTGCTTCCACACGGATTGATCGGAGTCATGCTGGCTGCGATGTTCAGCGCCACTATGGCCAATCTTTCCGCGCAGTTCAATCTCAAATCTGCGATCCTTTCCAAGGACGTCTACCAGAGACTCTTCCGCAAAAATGCCAACGAACGGGAATTACTCCTGGTCGGCTGGGTGTCAACTTTTCTAATCGGCGCGACAACTACGGTGATGGCTGCGGCCATGGCCGCGAGTGGGCAGAGCGTGTTTCAAATCATGCTCACCTTCAATACTCTGATGTCGCTGGCGTATGGCCCGCCGGCGTTGCTGGGCTTGGTGGTACGACGCACTCCACCGTGGTCGGGAATAGCGTCATTTATGACTGGACTGGTGTTGGGGGTCATGGGTGCATTCATTTTCGACTGGTCGCTGATTCAGCAGGTAGCGATCATTATTCCGTCATCTTTTGGAGTATTTTTCCTGAGCGGGTTGTTCGATCGAGGAGATAATCCGGGGCGCGCCCACCTGTTCAAAAATCTCAACACCCCAATCGACGTCGCCAGGGAATTAAAAGATTCTCCGGATTACACCACGGTGGTATTCCGCTTTCTCAGCCGCACGATCGCGTGTATAGGCGTGCTCAGCTTGCTGCTGCTCTTCTCAGCGCCGGCAAGTCAACGCGCCACAGTTCTCTGGTTTGCAGGACTGACGATCTCAATCAGTGTGGCGCTACGCTTTGTGCGCGCAGTCAGCCCCGTGCCGGTCAATGATCACAAATACGAGGATGCACTTCAGATTTCGTCACCCAACAACTAAACCGCTTCACGCAGTGAGGTGCAACAAGCGTGCCGCGTTCTGGTTATAGACCTTGTGCAGGATCGACTCCGGCAATTCGATACCGTAGATCTGCCACCTGCCTTGGGGTGGCACTTTGGCGGGTGCGTAGTCGAAATATTCATCGGCGGTTTCCAGAAATCGGAAATAGATTTCGTAAAGCTTGTCGTTGAAAACCTGTTGTGGGAACTCGTCGCCATGGGGCGTCGCGTCGGTCCCGAAGAGAATGCGGTCTTGGTATTTATCGAAGAATCGACGCGAAGTCCGAGGCTGACGCCCGAGTTCGCCTATGCGGGCCGCAATGTCCACAGACATGTTGGGAAACCGGTCGAGGTTTTCTGATACGTTTGCGAGATTTTCGGAAAAGTTGCCCACATGCAGGGCGATGAACTGCGTTTTGGGATGGCGCGCGAACATACGATTGCGCGCTTCTATTAACTCCGCGTTGCTCGGAAAATCGTGATCATAAAAAGACCAATCAGGATGATTGTTCAACTCTTCGTAACGTTCGTTATAGCGATCGGTAGGAGTGAAGAAAGCGACCGGATCAGAGATGTGAATCGCGACCGGCATATTCAACTGCCCACACGCGTCCCACATGGGATCAAAGCGCGGATCATCAATCTTCACCAACTTACCTGACGTGATGTTTTCTCGTAAGTAAAGCCCGAGCGTCTTTAAAATCTTCAGGCCCCTCGCCCCCGCCTGATGGGCACGCCCGATTTCTTCGGCCTGAATGCGAGGGTAATCTGGTTCTAGAAATTTCGAGTAGCACGGCTCAGTAAGAGTGATGAATCGGCCGGGATGCGCTCTGTCATACCTGCCAATTGTCTCCACCAATCCGGCGTCATAACCGCCTGTAAGGTTCACCATGGTGCGGAGGTTCTTTCGATCCATTACTGCGAGCAGCTCTTCTGGAGTGCCAAGATATTTTCTATCCGGCGAAAGCTCGACGCCGTTCTCCGACTTCGCAGAAACCGTGATGTGGGTGTGTACATCGATGACAGGAAAGCGAGCTCGATCGACATGTGTCTCGTGGACTTGAAGCATGCTCTTCGGTTCGTAATCGGCCAATGCCAATCGCCCACCGGGAGCGGATGATTCCTGCGCAGAGGAATCCTGAGCAGAAGCGGGTTTAGCGGCGGCAAAAGCCCGTACCGCACCACCCTGCACTGAAGCGCCTATTGCGAAACCCAACCCACGAAGCCACTGTCGCCTGCTACTCATTTGCCATCTCCTGAAGAATTATGTTTTCCATCCGAAGCTGAACCGGGTAAATGCAACTTAAAACTCTGCACCACGCGATTTATTACGCCGCTTTCGGACGGCGAATCTGGGCGCAGCCCTTCTTCCATACACCGAAAAAATGCGAGCAGTTGACCAACGACTACATCGATTACTGGCGAAGCATCGTCGCCTGCTTCCACCAAGCCGGAACATTCAACCACGATGTCGTGCTTCCGCAGTAAATCCGTGGGCACCCGGTCTCCGACTACGATCTTCATCATTCCAAGGCCCTTCTGATCGAGCTCTCGGATCAGATCGCATTCGTAGGCCCTGGCGGTAGATTCCGAAGACAAAAAACAAACTACCAGCGTATCGTCGTGGACGAAGCTCATTGGCCCATGCCGCAATCCTAAATATGTTTCAGGCATGGCCGTAACTCTTCCCGCCGTCATTTCCAGCATTTTTAATGCAGCTTCCCGGGCAGCGCCAAATCTTGCGCGAGTTCCCAGAAAGACAATTCGTTTGAAGTTGGATCTTGCGGCCGTCGCGAGTGTTCCCAAATGCGTTTCTATCAGCTGCGAAGCGATCGCGCTCAATCGGCTGCACTGCGCCTGGTAAAGCTGGGACACATTTACGAAGCCAAGGGACTGCGCGGCGATAACAAGATTAGTGAAGCTGCTGGTCATCACCAGGCTGCGGTCATTGGTGCCATCATCGAGAGCGATAACCTGCACTCGCGAATTGCCGTGAAAACTTGTTGCCAATTTTCCGCCCGCATTACAGGTGATAACCAGGTGGCGAAGTTCGGGATCGCTTTCCAGCAACAGTGACAATGCACCAACACTTTCAGGGCTATCGCCCGATCGGGCGAGCGAAATTACCAAACCCGGGCGTTCGGGCGGCAGCGGACTTGCCGGTGAAATCAGGAAAGCGCCTCCTGCGATAGCCACCGTGTTGACCCCACGCTGCTTTTGTAATGGAAGGCGGACACAATCGCCCGCATACTCTGAGCTGCCTGAACCGGTTAATACCACGAGCCTTGCGCGTTCCAGGCATTCGCGCATTTCGAGCGTGCGCTCTGACATTTGCTGGGCAGTGCGGAGCCAGGTGGCGGGTTGCTGCAGAATCTCGCGTAGTGTGTGGAAGTACCCGCGGCGGTGCTGTTCTTCAGCCGGCGACTTGAGTAATTTCGCAGCTTCCGGCTGACGCTCGCAAAGTTCGTGCTCCCATTCTGCCAACGCATTTGGGGTACTGAAAGTCAATTGGCCCTTTTTAACCTGTGCAAAACCAAAAAAAAACGATGCGACCGGCGCACTTTTATTAAGGCTCGTCCGTTCCCGGACGCAACCTGGGAGTGGCAATATCTTCCGGCTCGTCGCGTCCGGATAATGAACCATGCCACAGACTGCCGCCAAATGTTGATACGTAAATCTTGTTTCGATCCATAGGATCAGGAATCACCCGATATCCCCATTTGAAATTAAATCCCGGAATCCTGGACCAGTGCTCGCCGCGATCGCTTGATCGCCATGCGGAAGATTCAAAGCCTGAAGCATAAACAACATTCGCATCATGCGGATCGAAGGTCACGTCGTACACGTGCCGGTCCCCATCAAAAATCTGCCGCCAGCTCGCGCCACCGTTCTCTGATAAAAAGATTCCACCGCCGTCTCCGTGTGTCCCTGAAGCGCGAGCCCAAGCTGCCAGATACAAGCGGTCCGGCGATTTGGGATCGGGAGTCAGTGCATTCGGACCATTCACACCACCGGGGAGAGAAACGGATTCCCAGTGCTCCGCCCCATCTTTGGACCGATAAATCGCGCCATCGTACGGTGTACCGATGCTTCCATCTTCGGAACGGCGTGCAATCACCACGTACAAAGTTCCGTCCGAAGATTGCGATAAGCGCCACGCAAACGGCTGCTTCTGGGTGATTCCCTGATTTTTGAGCGTCCAGGATTTGCCACCGTCGCTACTCTTGTAAACGCCTCGACCAAAGCCGGCGACGTACAACACCCGAGCATCTGTCGGGCTGTTCAGATCCAGAAGAATATGCGTGGCGGCGGTCTCTTCCATGCCTGTGTTCGATTTTCGCCACGTTTTTCCGCCATCGTCGCTGACGCACACACCGCCTTTGAACTTCGCCGGATCGGTATGCCGCCACATTTTCGGGCGAGGCAGATCGTGGGTATAGCTATTCACGCTCCACATCCGCCCGCGCACCTTAGGATCAAAAACAACCCAGTAAGTTGTATTCCGCCATTCTCGTGGTACTCCGGCGGTCGAACTCTGCCAACCTGCGCCGCCATCTTCACTACGAAATAGACCGATGTCGGTATATGTAAGGAATTGCCGCTTAGTGTCGAACGGATCGAAGTGAATGCCATAGACGTTCGTGACATCGAGACCGGTGCTCGTCCACTCTCCGTGTGGCACTTTGCGGGAATACATTGCCCACCAGCTTGCGCCGCCATCGCTGGTCTTCATGGTTCGTCCAAGGTCGGTACCGTAGGCAAGGTTGGGGTCCTGATCGGCGACTGAGAGTTCCAACGGATTCTCAGCCCAGTCATATCCGAAGGCCGCAGTGATCCATGCATCGTGTACGTTTTGCGCCGCCGAGCCTGACTCTTTCCAGACCAACTGCCAGGACTTACCGG
>DATNAF010000232.1:0-13453 GCA_035572845.1 Terriglobales bacterium | reverse complement strand
ATCCCGTGAGCACGGTTAATATCGTCGTCAGCGATGACAACGATGATGGCAATGTCATCCGTTGGCGCGAGGTGAAGGCCGCTTTGACCGATTCGAATCAATGTGACACAATGTGCCACATGAAAACCATCACCATCCGGGAGCTGCACGAGCAGACGGGACGGTGGGTCCGGCAGGCCTCAGCGGGAGAGGTCTATGTCACCGAGCGCGGACGCCCGATCGCGAAGATTACGCCGATCGCACCGCTACCCCAGAAGCCCTTTTTCGCCAATCCGCGGTTTACACGGGCTTACCTTCGGCACCGCAACTCGCTTCGAGGCGGAACCGATTCGACCGAAGCTATTAGCCAGGATCGCGACCGCGAGATCAAGTGATCTACTTCGATACTAGCTATCTTGTCCGTCTCTATTATCAGGACCCTGGGGCGGATCGGGTGCGCGCACTGGCGGCAACCGACCATGTGGCGTGCGCCGCGCACGGGCAGGCCGAAATGATGGCGGCCTTTCATCGCAAGCTGCGCGAAGGAGCCATTCGGCCCGCAGCCTATGCTGCCTTGGTGGGGCAGGTAGAAGCACACATCGAAGCAGGAGCATTTCAGTGGCTTCCCCAGGATGGCGAGATTCTCTTGCGAGTCAGGCAGACCTATCAGAGACTGTCGGCATCGGTGTTTCTGCGCGGAGCCGATGCCATTCACTTGGCAACTGCTGCCGAGGCGGGCTTCCCCATGATCTATTCCAATGACGCTCATTTGTTGGCAGCCGCAACCCATTTTGGCATCGAAGCAAAGAATGTGATTGTGTGACCGGTTTCGCCTAGCTGCAAGGCTACGAAGATTCTGGCAGTGGCTCAGTTTGAAATCAGCCACTAAATCCGACAAATCCCAGACGTGATCGCAGAGACCGCTTTCCATTGCTGGCGTCACCCGCAGAGTCGAATGTACGCGGACGAAATTCAGGTACATTAAATGCAGAGCAACGGCATAAGCGTGATTCTCGATCTTCTTAAAGAATCCGTTCGTCAATCTGGTAAAGCGCCTCATACCCATTCGCATCGTCAGATTTTGCCTTTCGACATAGCTGGCGCTTACGCGTTTAGGTTCCGGATTGCCGCTGACGGCTTTGATATCACAGCCAATCCAAGTAGCCGGAGAATATCGAGTCTCATTCTCTAGCGATGCCCCGTAAATCTTTTGGAGCTGGGATAGTCAACGTGCATTCCGAACGCCTCCTCGACAGCATTTAGGTAAACCCCGTGACCATCGGTGGTGATCTGTACGCGACCATGAATACGACTGGCGCAATCCTTCATAAATCCATTGCCCAAGGAACAAAATAGGGTCGCGAGGCTTGATGGGGGCGAGAAGTTGGTGCCGCAAATAGTGATGCGCAGGCGATCAACATACCTGCCGATGAAGCTCTGAAGTAACGCTCCGGAAGCAGTTGTGTCTTTTTCCTGAATGCGGTTAGCCAAGTAATCGGCTGTCATGAATGGTGCCAACTGTGCCTATTGCTTGGCTCATGGTCATTAAATTTGTAAACGTCAGAGGGATGCAGACAGCTCAATGGCTAAGCGATTGAAGCAATTCACACAGGGCCAGCGAGCAAACGCTTTTTGGCTTAGATGAAACCGCTTGGGGAGGACTCCGCGAAAGCGGGCAAGGGATTGATCGAGTTGATCTCTAGCTTATAACCTTCGGCAGAACCTCCCGCATCACTCTGGCGTTCTCCCTATAATGTCCGGCTCTGCTTTGCCACTGCTTGCGCTCACCCTCAGCCAGTTGCGGCAGGAGAGCATCCAAGGCCGTGGCCGCCTCCTCCCATTTGGCAATATCCTGCTTTAACAGCTCTAGGAGTTTGCTGTTCATTGACAACCGCCTCCCTTCAAGTGTTCGTACCCTTCCTTGATCTTTTCCATTCGAAAAAGCGCGGCAATATAGCGCTAACCCTAGCACCTGAAAACAAATCCTGCTAGCCAAACATTACTTTGCTTAGCGGCCAAGCGGCACCTGCGGAATTTCACCGGGCTTGCCGGTCCTATATCGAATGCGCGAGCAATAGCTGCTTTTCCCAAATTCCACCAAGGTCAGGCCTTTCTTAGGAGTAGCAACAAAGCGACTCGGTACCCAGTTGGAAAACAGTACTACAATGCGAAACAGTCCGCGAAAGCATTCTGGTAATATCTCTGTTCTATGACAAACGCAAGCATTCTGGCATTCATCGACAACGAAATAGAACGACTCAAACAAGTGCGGCAACTGCTGGGATCAGGGGAAGGCGAGGCTAGCGGAGCTCGCATCCATCATGGTCGAAGAGGCGCCTGGCACATGAGTGCTGAAGCTCGCGCTCGGATCTCGGCCGCTCAGAAAGTGCGATGGGCGCAGAGAAAATCAGAGCAGAACGGGAACTCCGGAACTAGAAAGCGCAGGAAGATGAGCGCTGAAGGCCGCGCGCGGATCGCAGCCGCCCAGAAGGCGCGCTGGGCACGCCAGCGATCGACGCAGAAAAAGAAGTGAGCCGATACTTAGGAAGACACGAAATACTTTGCCCGAACGCGAGTAGGCTACAGCCCTGGGACTCCGTCTAATTCACCGCAGCGTTGTTTCTTAGCAAACTGCTTAATTCAAATAGCAAATCCGCTTCAGTTGTTTGCTGGCTTAACTGGACGGTGATGTAGGACTGCCGGAACGCGGCGGCTCCGATGTCATTTTGCGAACTCGTAATCGAGCACCACAGCTGTGATGTCGAATCCATAGGATCGCGCCTAGGCTTCGGCTAGGGAAGATGCGGTTACCACGCGGAATCGGCCCGCCTGAAGCACGAAAGCGCGCGCAGCAGACCGGACTGGGTCGTGGCAGACGGACAAAATCACCATAAACCTGGAGAGTGTAACAGCATCTTGGAACAGCCTGAAGCTCTGGCGCGGAAGAGCAGTACCGGCCAATCGCAGGGTTTGAGAGCATTTGCGCCCAGACCGATTCGGATAGCTGCTGCATGGCAGTGCTCAGAAGTGAGCTCGATTCCTTTAATATTGAGTTGTCACATTGAGCTGCTGCGATTGGATTCGCAGCCGTGGTTGTGAACAGAGGTCAAATTGGGACTTTTCTCAAGAGCAATATAGAGACACCTTTTTCGCTAAGCACCACCAAAGTTCGAGTTTCGCGAAATTTGGCTGTCAGAGGAGATCACGCATGACCAAGAAGTCCGAGACAGCGCCAGATCCGGTTGCGATTGATCCAGAGGCGTACAAGGTGCTTTTTGAAAACGAAAAGGTGAGGGTGCTGGAGTTTCGCGACAGGCCTGGCGATCACGCAAAAATGCACATTCATCCAGAACGGCTGATCTACTCCTTCACGCCGTGGAAGCGGAAATTCTTTTACCCCGATGGACGTACCGAGTTGGCGGAAGGCAAAGCGGGCGAAATTAAGTGGACGGCGCCCGTCATTCATGCCGGCGAGAATATCGGCGAGACCGAGACCCACAATCTCTTCATTGAATTCAAGGATCAACCTGGTAAGGTGCGGACCCAAGGACAGAGAAGATGAAGAGCAAGAGGGTTGCACGATCGCCAGGAAGCTAGCAGTCCTCAGCGAGCGGTAGACACGCTTTCCTGCATTGCTGCTTCGTACCATCTTCATTCTGCCTGGCCTGAAGTTCATCCTCCTCTTTGACCCGCAGCTACGGTGCCGGCATCACCCACGATCGTTCTAGCTTGGCCGGCATGCCCCAAGCCTGATGTGTGCAGGAATATTCCCTTCAAGTGGGCCTTAAAGGCGTCGCGCGCCGCAACCAAGCAATGTGCGCGACGGCTCCCGAAACTATTCGCTGATTGAAAAATTGCGCACCCCGGAATGCAGCCTTGCTGCGAATCGGGGACAGCATTTGACTTGGGAAACTGTCCCTTGACAAACCGCTATCGAGCTGGTACAAATTTCGGCGCATTTGTATTAAAGATAATGTATACAGTATCGCAACTCGGACCTGCTCACAGTGCTGGCGGCGGACTGGATGCTTTCCCGAAACGGAGTTGGTTGATGGCCACGAAGTTCGAAGCCGTGCTGGATTACCGGACAGTCCAGCAGTTGGTGACCGAGAGAATCCGCGCGGCGATTCTGGACGGAACCTTGAAACCGAACCAGGCCATCAATCAGGCGGACCTGGCGCGGCGTTTGAACGTAAGCCGAATCCCAACACGAGAAGCGTTGCGGACGCTAGAGGGGGAAGGGCTGATTAAATCTCAGCCTCATCGCAAAGTCGTAGTGGCCACGATGACGGTCGAGGAAATACGCGACGTATATGCAATTCGCGCGGTACTGGAGGTGAAGGCTGCGGTCGGTGCGCTGAAGCAAATCACTCCGCAGAGAATAAACGTCATGCGCGAGCTACAGCAGAAAATGAATTCAGAAGCCGACCCGGACCGCTGGAGCAAGCTGAACAATGATTTTCATCTCGCCCTTTATCAGCGTGAGGGCGCTGCTCGCCTGCTCATGGTCATCGAGATGCTGCGCAACTGGGTCGCAGGTTATGTGCGGCTGCTGGTGAGCGACCCGGAACATAGGAGACTGGCCAACGCAGACCATGCGCGGATCCTGAAGGCGGTCGAGAGCCGAAGTGCGAAACGGCTGCGCACGGCGATTGACCATCATCTGCGCACCAGCTGCGATGGCGTGGTCTCCAGCCTGTGGAACACCGCTTTGGCAAATCACATCCGGCAAAGATGAATTCTTGAGATAAGAAAGGGGGAGTGACTATGAGGCATCCGGCAAAAACCACTGCCGGCAAGTCCCATAATGGGAGGATGCGAGTTTTCTGGCTGTTGCTTGCCGCGATTCTGCCGATGAGCAGCACGGTAGTGGAGGCGCAGCAGCTTCTCAAACAGCAAACCTATCAAACCATCCGCGACGCCTCTTCGGGCGAGCTTCCCTATGCCGATTTCAAGCACATCATTCAATTCCCCGGCTTCTCTCCATCGCCAGGGGCAGACCAGGTAGCAAATTATCTGGCCTCGCAGGCGCGCAGCTTTGGACTGGCGGATGTAAACATCGAGCACTTCCCCGCCAACGGGCAGAACTATTTCTGGGCTTTTCGGGCGAACCCCTCATGGGAAGTGCGTAAAGGGCAACTTTGGCTGGAAACGCCGGAGCGGGAATTGCTCGCCGATTATCAGACTTACAAGGGCTCGCTGGCGCGCTTCAGCCAGACAACGTCGGCTTCCGCAGAACTGGTTGATGTGGGTGCGGGAACCAGCGACCAGGATTACGCCGGGAAGACGGTCGCGGGAAAGATCGTGCTTGCCAGCGGCAGCCTGCCGCAAGTGATGCGCAAGGCGGTCTGGGAAAAGCAGGCGCTCGGCGTCGTTGACTACCGCACCACCGATGCAGTCGATCATCCTGATCTCATCTCATCCCTGCAGATCACGCCCTGGATCGGTCCGCACGGGGAGAAGCCCACGTTTGCGTTTTCGCTCTCCTATCGCGAGGGCAAGGCTCTGGATGAGCGATTGGCAGAAGGGGAACACCTTACCGTACACGCTGAGGTCGAGGCCGCGACCGGCGCCGGTGCTTACCCCGAGGTGATAGCGAAAATTCTCGGCACCGACCCCTCATTGACCGAGGTACTGGTGTATGCGCACGACAACAGCCGGGACAGTGGCGGGGCCAACAACCTGACCGGCGTGGGATGCACTCTGGATGTAGCCCGGCTGCTGAGCAGCTTGATCTCGTCCGGCCGGCTGCCCCGGCCGCGGCGCACCATTCGTTTCATGTGGGGTCCGGAGCACGACGGCATTACTTATCATTTTCACGAGCATCCTGAGGACATTGCCCGCATTCTGGCCATGGTCAACATAGACATGATTGGCTACAGCCAGGAACAACGAGGAGCGGCTGCCGTCTTTCATCTGTATCGGTCGCCCTACTCCAATCCCAGCTTCATTGACGATGTGGTCCAGGCATTCGTCGACAGAGTAGGCAAGGAAAACACTATTTCGCTCCGCAATGCTCATTTTCTTACAACGCACAGCTCGATAGGATTTCTGGATCCGCTATTCGCGCCCACGGGAAGCCACGACGAGTTTCACTACAACATCGAACCCTTCTGGGGTCCAAGCGATCATGAAGATGCGCAAACTTTTGGCGTCCGCGCGGTTCTGCTAAACGACTACCCCGACTATTTTCTGGGTACGCAGGATGATTCGCCTGCAGCCGCCGGCGATCCCACGCAAATGCGGCGCGGGGTGACAATCGGAGCGTCTACGGCCTACTTTCTCGCCAGCGCATCGCCGGCAGACCTGCCCAGCTTATTGCAAAACGCTTTCACCAAGGCTGAGGCGCGTTTGGCCGAAGATCAGAGCCGTGCAGACGGCGAACTTCAGGCGGCAACCAGTGGCACCTTGGGGGAAAACTATTTTGAAGCCCGCAACGTGGTGTTACAGGGATTCGCGCAAGAGTCCACAGCCCTCAAGAGTTTGTCTTTGCTCGCCGGCGATGCGACCTTCCAAGGCCAGGCCGCTCCTTTCCTTGCGGGCCTACAGCAGGCCGAGCAGACAACATTAAGCCTGCTCGAGGCATATGAACGCCAGAAGGCGCAGCAGTTCAATCTCTCCGGTACCGGACTGCAATCCCCGACCGTGAGTGCGGAATACAGGAACGCCTTTCCTGCGCGCACCCCCAACATTCGAGGGGCGGTGAACATCTTCCGCCCGCGGTTTGGGCGCTGGTGGCTGATAGACAAAACCGGAGACGAACACTTCGACCGCAATCTCGCCATCGCAAAACGAGGCGAATACACCTACTACGAAGCCCTCAACCTGGCAAACGGCACCAGGAGTGTGGCGGAAATACGCGATGTCTTAAGCGCGGAATTCGAACCCATTCCCAATTCGGAAGTGTACGACTTTTTCAAGTTCATGGAGGGAGTGGGCGTGGTGAAGATCTCTTCTTCTTCTTCGGGAAAATGATGTTGGCGTTGCAATTGATCAAATCAGGTACTGGTGGACAACCCACCGGGAAGACCGGGCTTGTATCAGGGCGGGACTGTTCTGGCGGGCCTAAATGGAACTTAAACAATCGGATTCAGCCGCTGAGTCTCGGAGACGAGTTACATTCCGAATCGCAGCTGGTAACACTGCAGGGACTGACGGGGTTTAGCAGACGCACTCTTCGGCACGGCTGAAGCGTGCCCTGCTAGACCCATGGCTGGACAGCCCCGACCAACATTTGGCGCGCAAACAGATGCTTTGAGTACCAAATGTATATGCCAAGAATCAACAGCGTCGAATCGTTATGGGAGCATACCATGAAATTCTCAAAGCGTCGGCTAACTCCGCTGCTGGGCTTCAGTATTGTGTTGTATTCTCTGGCAGCGTGGGCGCAGTTTGCCACAACCGGCCAGATGACGGGCACGGTTTCAGATCCGAGCGGGGCGGCGATTCCCGGAGCGACGGTGACGATCACCAATCAGGCGACTGCGGAATCGCGCACGGCCAGCAGCGAGCCAACCGGAGAGTATTCCTTTCTCACGGTCGTCCCGGGAACCTACACCTTATCGGTGGATGCAACAGGATTCGCCAAGGCAACGGCGCAGAACGTCCTGGTCCTTGTGGGGCAGACTACCGTGCAAAACGTCCAGCTGGTCGTGGGCGGCGCCAAGCAGCAAGTAACGGTAAGCGGAGCGGCGCCTCTGATCCAGTCCTCCAGTTCCGAAGTCGGCGGAGTGATCGAACGCCATCAGATCGCTTCTCTTCCTTTGAAGAACCGCGACTTTACGGATCTGGCCACATTGGTTCCGCAGATCGTGCGCACTCCCCCGATTGATCCTACTAAGACGCGAGTGGGCGAAATCAGCGTCGCCGGAACCGGAGGCCGTGAGACGAACGTGTTCGTGGATGGATTTGAGAACTTCGATTTCGTGGTTGGTGGCCTCGGATACGACGTGAGCCCCGATGCGATCCAGGAATTCAACGTGCTCACCAACAATTTCAGCGCAGAGCAAGCGCGTTCGGTTGGAGCAGTCGTCAACATTGTGGAACGTTCGGGAACCAACAAGCTCCACGGCGACGCCTTTTATTTTTTCCGTAACCAGGCGCTAACGGCGCGGGATTTCTTCCAGACGGAGAAAAGCACTTTCCGGAGACAGCAGCAAGGAGGCAGCATCGGCGGTCCTCTAAAGAAAGACAAGATTTTCGGCTTCGTGGCTTTCGAAGATCATCGCGAGCTGGACACCGGCATTGTCAATACTCGGGGCGTCTACCCGCAATTCGACGGTAACGTGCCTTTACCTTTCCGGCGTGATTTTGTCACGGCAAAACTGGACGTGTCTCCGACTGAAAAAAACCACTTCTTCTACCGGTTCAACATTGATAACTTCAACGCGGCGGAAAACGTCGGCGGGATACGGGTCGAGTCCAATGGCGAAAATAACCTGACCAACACCCAGGCACACGCCTTTTCGGACACGTACATTCTGAGCCCCAGCAAGGTCAATACCTTTGGATTTCAATTCTTTCGCTACGACAATACACTGGCGCCATTTTCTACTATTCCACAGCAAACCCGGCCAGACCTGATTCTCGGACAGCGTGCCGGAGATCCGCAGGGTACCAACGAAAAACGATACCAAATAAAAGACGACTTCGGTCTTACCGCCGGCTCCCATAGTGTCCGGTTCGGAGGCGAGTACCACTATGTGCAGGGTTCCGCTTTCTTTCAACTGGGAACCAACGGAGCATTTCAGTTTTTCACCGACGCTCCGCTGGACTCGCAGTTTGCCGATCTGCTGCTGATGAGCGCGTGTTCTACCCCAAACTGCAATCTCGGAAGCTCATCCACTGGAATCGCCGGCCTGTACATTCAGGATGACTGGAAGATAAAACCCAATCTGACCCTGAACCTGGGCCTTCGCTGGGATTATTTCAGCAACGCCTTCGATAAGAACTTCGACGGAGCCTTAGGGCTGCTCGCGCCTCCCGGCAGCCGCTCCTCAGATAAGAACAACTTTGCGCCGCGAATCGGCTTTGCTTACGATCCATTCAAAAATGGAAAATTTGTAGTTCGCGGCGGCTATGGAATTTACTACGAGAACATCAATTTCCTCACCACCTTGCTGGAAAGGGGGTTCGACGGTCGCAATATTGGACTGAATGTCTTTGTGAACCCGGGAGGAATTAATATTAACAACCCCTTCCCCGGACTTTCTCCAGATCAGATCCATGCTCTTTTTTTCCAGCCGCCGATAAGCCCAAATCAGGAGCTGGCGAACAATCTCGCGACACCCTATTTACAATATTCCACCGCGGGAATTCAGTGGTCATTCGCGCCTAACTGGGTGTTCTCGCTCACTGGCGTGCATTCGCTCGGAATAAAAGGGCTCATCGGCCGGGACATCAACGTAGATCCCTCCTTCAACGTTGCCACCGCTGGATCACCTCTGTGCCAGATGTTCGGTGCGGCAGTTTGCACTCAGTTCGGCCCGGTGCCCTGGATCAGCAATGGCGACCACTTACACTACAACGCCCTGGTCGTGGCAGTCACAAAGGCACTTGCGCATCGCTTCCAGTTGAACGGTTCCTATACCCTCTCCAAGGCCACAGACGAAACCGATGACTCGACCGGAACCTCGCTGGTTTCGAACCCTTTTAACTTCGCCCAGGACTCTGGACCTGCGCAGACCGACCAGAGGCATCGAATGATCCTTAGTGGCATTTTCGATCCCAGCCATCTTCCTCCTTTCTTTGGTAATGGCTGGCAGATCTCCCTGATAAGCACCTTCACCACGCCTCTGCCGTTTGACATCACCGAAGCTTCGCCCCAGCCGGATGGATCCACGCCGATTCGGCCTCCCGGCATCGGCCGTAACGCGGGAGCGCGGGGTTCTCAAAGCCAAGAACTGCAGCTGATCAACAGCTACCGGGCATCGCTCGGCATGGAACCGCTGAACCGTCCCTTGGTGCCGCGCTCTTTGAACATTCGCTCAACCGACCTCAGCATTTCCAAGGCATTCACCATTCGCGAACCGTTTCGTCTTGAAGTGCGGGGAGAAGGCTACAACTTATTTAATTCAACGAACTTTGTGTCGAATAGCGGCATGGGAGGAGCGGCAGCATTCGGTTTTTCTGGCGTGAACGGCACAGCTGAGTCAAACCAGATCGGATTGCCAAGTTCCACATTGGGAGTTCTTGCGGATGGCGGACCCAGAGCGTTCCAGCTTTCGGTGAAGGTCAATTGGTAGCCGGATAGCCTGATTATCGTCGCAACAACACGTTGGGAGAGAATCTTGTGAATATCAGAAGACCTTATTGGCTGGCCGGTATGCTTCTCACTGCAATCTATACCTTTCCGCAGCACCCACCTAACACTCATGTGATCAAGTCAGGACCGGAGACGGTGGAGTGGGGCTACTTTGATGCGTCCGCCCGACCGATTGTCACGATTCAATCCGGCGACATCGTTGAGCTGGACACTCCGCTCGCGGGTTCCAAAGAAATGCAAAGCATGGGCATGCCGGAGGAACTGATCCGCCCCGAAATGCGCGCCCTGGAGGCGGTAAAGGACAGGAGCCAGAGCTACGGGAACATTCTGGTCGGTCCTGTCGCGGTCGAGAACGCAGAACCCGGAGATGTTTTGGAAGTGCGCATTCTTGAGATTCGCGTTGCCGATAACTATGCAGTAAACGTTTTCCATCCCGGTGGAGGCACACTGCCCGATGAGTTCCCCTATCCCCGAGCCCGCGCGGTTCCACTGGATCGGGACCGCAATGTTGCCGTCTTTGCTCCTGGCGTGGAGATTCCGTTGGCTCCATTTTTTGGGACTATGGGAGTTGCCCCCGCGAGAATGGTAGGGAGAATCGGCGATGGACCTCCTGGGTACTATGGAGGAAACCTTGACAATAAAGACCTAGTGGCCGGAACTACGCTGTACATCCCAGTCCAGTGCAAGCAGGCCCTCTTTTCCGTTGGCGACGGGCATGCGGGACAGGGCGGAGGCGAAGTTGACGGCACCGCCATTGAAGCCAAACTGTGGGGAAAGTTTCAATTCATTGTTCGAAAAGACATGAAGCTTAAATGGCCGCGGGCTGAAACTCCCGAGTACTACATGACCATGGGCTTCGATCCCGACCTCAATAAGGCAGTTCAGCTCGCCGTGCATGAGATGGTGGACTACCTCATGAAAGAACATCATCTAAGCGCCGATGAAGCTTATATGTTGTGCAGCATGGCAGTGGACCTTCGGGTGACGCAGGTCGTAGATGGAGTTAAGGGGGTGCATGCGCTCTTGCCGAAGAAGATATTTGTCCAGCGATAATCGCAAATCTAAATTGAGCCAGCGCGCAGAACCTCTGCACATGGTGGGCATGAATATCTCAATACAAAATCAAACTGTTACCCAAAACTCTGAGGGAGGAAAGACAATGATTAAGACCACTCGTGCCGCGCTGCTATGCCTCTTGCTGGCAGTGCCGGTCAGTTTCTTTGGGCAGAATCCGAGACCGCCGGAAGAATCCGGCCACATCTTCACCGTAACCATGCTGAAGATACCGCTGAACCAGGTAAATGATTTTCTTAATTTCTGGGAAAAGACCTTTGTGCCTTTGGAGAAACAAGACCCAAGCTTGCTGAGCTCGGAAATTCTGCGCCATCGCTGGGGGGGGACCGACTACTCGGTCGTCCTGATTCAGGAGTTCAAGGACCTGGCCGGCGT
The DNA here is from genome assembly GCA_035572845.1 of Terriglobales bacterium. GTDB lineage: Bacteria > Acidobacteriota > Terriglobia > Terriglobales > Acidobacteriaceae > Gp1-AA145. The sequence continues at coordinate 1,761 of DATNAF010000232.1, read as the reverse complement.
GCAAGAGTCGAGGACGCGCGAGGAAGGGTCTTTACAGCAGCGAGCGCAAACCGATCCCGCGGTCGCGGAGGCGATGAAGAGCTTCGGCAGTTTTGTCGCAGGGCACGTGGATTACATTTTCTTTGCTCCGGAAGCAGTGCGAAAACACGAAGTGAAATAGGTGCTTCGGAAGAGCAAAGCGGGTACACGTCGATAACACGGTTGCGGATGTCCTTCCCTCTCCGCAGCCGTGGAGGATAAGAAGCAAATCTGCCTTCGGGCACGATTTGCGATTGAACAATTGTTCCGGCATTGGTACGGACTTCTACTCACGGGCACGCGCGTTTGTCCGCTGTACCCTCGCTTCTGAAAGGCAGGAGACATTCATGAACGCTAAGGCCGCCGCCAAAGAGCGTCTACAAGAAGCTGAGAAAAGGTTGGTGGAGCTGAGTCATCGAATTCATGCTACGCCCGAATTGGGATTCGAGGAGGAGCGCGCGAGCACATGGATCGCGGAGATGCTCGACGCAAATGGATTCAGGGTCGAGCGTGGAATCTGCGGCCTGCCGACTGCGTTTGCGGCACATGCGGGCTCCGGGCCTTTGCATATCGGCATATGCGCGGAGTACGACAGTCTACCCTCGATTGGACATGCGTGCGGACACAATATCATCGGTGCCAGCGCGGTGGGGGCAGCCATTGCAGCTTCCAGGGTAGCCGACGACATCGGTGTGAAGATTACAGTGCTGGGAACGCCTGCCGAAGAAGTAGGCAACGCCAGCGGCAAAATTCTCATGCTGGAACGAGGCGCTTTCGCCGGCCTGCACGGGGCCATGATGGTCCATCCCTATCCCACGGACATTCTGGAATTGCACATTATCGCGGCATCCATGTTCGACGTGCACTACACCGGTAAGGCAGCTCACGCCTCCGCATTTCCGGAATTGGGAATCAATGCCGCCGACGCATTGACGGTTGCGCAGACCGCCATTGGGCTTTTGCGTCAGCATATTCGACCCAGCGACCGGGTGCACGGGATCACCACGTATGCGGGAGAGGCTCCCAATGTCATCCCGGCAAACGCCTCAGCGCGCTACATGGTGCGAGCAGATGACTTACAGCAGTTGGAAGAAATACGCGCTAAAGTCCTGCGCTGCTTCGAAGCGGGAGCGCTGGCCGCAGGAGCCGCGCTTCGCGTGGTTGGCGGGGACAAGCCCTATGCCGAGATGCATTTCGACGCCGATATGGGCGCGCTGTACAAGAGCAATGCCGAAGCCCTGGGCCGGCGATTCCCGGCTCCCGGTGCTCCGCAGTCGGGGTCAGCATCGACCGACATGGGCAATGTATCGCTGGCGATCCCTTCGATTCATCCCATGATTGGGATCGACTCGCTGCCTGCGGTCAATCATCAGCCGGAGTTCGCCGACCACTGCGCAAAACCCGCAGCCGACAAAGCTATGATCGATGCATCATTGGCCATGGCATGGACCGCGATTGACATGGCCAGCGTGCCCGCAATTCGTGAACGACTGCTGTCACGATAAATGAGAGCTGTCGAGGCGTAGCAGCAACGAGTTTGGGTCCCGATCGGCGGCGGACGGCAATTATGCTTTCTTTGAATCGCGTTGCGCGCGGCCTCAGGCCAATTAGGCGCACAAACTGCGGGATAAACGTCGCGGAGGATTGGGAGATGCTTCTCTCAATGACGCTGGACTTAAACTGATGCAAACCTCGCCCGGCGCAAATCCGAGGAAGACGAACTTTCAAGCCGTAATTCTCGAT
>DATNAF010000231.1:0-14089 GCA_035572845.1 Terriglobales bacterium | reverse complement strand
GAAAGCGCTCGCTGCGGTCGAGCGAAGCCACAATTACTCCTGTGTCCAGGAGAATCGACTTCACTTCCCCAAACCCTTCAGGTGCTCTTTGTTGGACCCAAGATCAGGGATCCCAGAGGCAAACTTGCCCAAGCCGATAATCTTGCGCGACCCATTGCCGGGATAACACGCCGCCAGTACCCGGAGTCCCTCCCGAACCACCTTAGAAGGACTCCACCCGGTCTGCTTCACCAGTTTTGCCAGTGCCTTCTTGGAAGGCTCATCCAGCCGCGCCTGAATTGTGGAAGACATAAGACATTGTATCACAAATGGCAGGATGTATTACATGCCCGCGGAAAGATCGACTTCATACCGGCGGCAACGACATCGCCCAGTGGCTCTGCGTGTCGAGTGTTTAAGGCTGTCGCTTCCGGGGTTTGCCTGTGACAGCCACATATGCAATCCTCTCTTTTGCTTTTCCAGCACCGGAGGATCCCATGCCCTGCAACCCTGAAATCCTGCGCCAAGTCCCTCTCTTCGCCCTGCTCGACGATGATGAAACCGCCGTCCTCGCCGCCCAAGTCGAAGTCCGCAATTTCGCACCCCGCCAGCGCATATACAAAATCGGCGAACTCGGGGAGCGCGCTTACATTCTCGTCTCCGGCTCTGTCCATGTCACTACCGTAGACGCGGACCACCAGGAAGTCCTCGTCGATCAGCCTGCCGCAGGAGAATTTTTCGGTTTCGCTTCCATGCTCGAGAAAACTCCGCACCAGACCACGGCGACTGCCCAGGAGGAGTCTGTCTGCATTGAAGTGGACCGCAACGACATCCAAATCCTCTTGGAGCGCAAGCCTCACGCCGGAATGGACATGCTCACCGTCCTCGGTCGCCAGTTTCACGCGTCACAGCAATTGGTTCGCGTGCGTGCGAGCCGCAATCCCAATCAGGTTATTGAAGAAGAAGAAACCCGAGGCGAGCGCATAGCCGATTCCGTTGCCAGCTTCGGAGGATCATGGACTTTCATTGTGAGCTTCCTGGTCGTCCTCGCCGTTTACACAACGATCAATGTTTTGCTGAGGTACCGTGCCTGGGACCCGTATCCGTTCATTCTTTTGAATCTTTTTCTGTCAATGCTGGCTGCCATCCAAGCCCCCGTGATCATGATGAGCCAGAACCGGCAGGATAAAAAAGACCGTCTACGCAGCGAACTGGACTATGAAGTGAACCGCCGGGCTGAAGTGGAAATACAAGGACTTGCGAAGAAGATGAATTTGCTCGGCGACAAGATCGGGGATGTGGAAGATCTGCTGCGAAACAAGCTGCCGGCCTGACCCACATCAGGACTCGGTATCAATTGAATCGCTTTCGAGGACTTCGAGGACCTCTTCTTCAACCTCCCACTTTCGCAAGATTGTGAATATGGTCTTAGCTCCGAAACCTGCGCGCATAAGTTGTCGAAAGACTCGTGCCGCCTGCTTCTTGTCTGCGGGCTTTTTCAGCCGCTTGCGCCGCAAATATTCTCGCGCCTGCTTCTCGTCATTCACGTCGGCGAAGGTTGAGTCGATCGCCTTTTCGAGCACCTCGCTGTGAATTCCTTTAATTTTTAATTCCGTGGTCACGCGCCGTCGCCCGAATTTTTCGTTGTCGCGGCGAAGTGCGGAATACGTCGCAGCATATTTCGCGTCGTTCAAATATCCCTGATCTTTCAACTTCCGAATCACCAACTCGACGAGTGTCTGACCAATCTCAGTTTCTGCTTCCACTCTCTGGCGCAACAGCCGTTTCAGCTCTGCAATCGAACGCATTCGCCGGCCCAGTGCGCCCACCGCGTATTCATATAACTGGTTCTCGGTCTCCAGCTTACGTCGTGCAAAGCTCATAATCACCACTGGTACAAGCACTTCCGATTGCGGATATTAACAGAATCTTCACGAAACTTTTGATGACAATGGGAACATTAAGACGTCTATATACGTAACAGCTAAACAGGAGTTAGTCATGCTTACCGTAAGAAGTGACCGCGCCGGAGATGTAGCCGTTCTCAAATGCATGGGACGAATCGTGCGCGGCCAGGAAAATATTTTGCGCGAGGCAGTGCTGCAGCAGAAACTCGCGCGCGTTATCGTCGTCGATCTTTCAGAAGTGGAGTCGATCGACGCCGGTGGTCTCACCCTGCTCGTAGATTTGCATCGCTGGACCGAGAATAACCGTTCTCATCTTAAGCTGGTGAATCCGCGCCCGTTCGTTCATCAGATGCTGACCCGTACGCACCTGAGCTGCGTGTTCGACATCTCGTCATTCAACGAGGCATTGGCGGTGCTGGGATGCGAACGAGGTCACGAACGTGAACGCGAACGCGAGCGGGAGCGCACGACAGTAGCTGTGGCTGCGTTCTGAGTTAATTGGATCTAAGATTCGAAATGTGGGGTCGGGCGATTTTCCCGACCCTTTATTCATTTCTGAATTCATTTCTGAATGGATTGAGGCACTGCCTTGAGGCGCCTTCCTCTGTGGCTCTTCCTCTGTGCGACTCCGTGTTCTCTGTGGTGAAGAACTACCGTCCCCCGAACCCCGAAGCCTGCATCGCATTCTTTGACATGTCGCTGGTAGAAGAAATACCCTGCATGCGCAACTTGAAGTCGTCCGCATTCGACGCATTTTCGAGCGCGGTCTCGTAAGCGACCAATCCCGCCTGGAACAAGTCCCACAACGACTGGTCGAACGTCTGCATGCCGTACTGAGAAGTGCCGGCAGAAATCGCGTCGCGCACCGCGCGCGTCTTTTCCGGCACCAGAATACATTCGCGGATATAGGCGGTATTAATCATGACTTCGACCGCCGGAACTCGTCCCTCGGCATCGCTGCGCCTAACCAGTCGTTGGCTGACAACTGCCCGCAACACCGCAGCCAGCTGCAACCGGATCTGCTTCTGTTCAGGAGGCGGGAATACCGCAATGATACGGTTGATGGTTTCAACCGCATCGAGCGTGTGCAAAGTCGAGAAAACCATGTGCCCAGTTTCGGCCGCGTGCAACGCCGTACCAATCGTTTCCATGTCGCGCATTTCGCCGACCAGAATCACGTCGGGATCCTGACGCAATGAAGCTCGCAGCGCTGCCGAAAAACTCGGCGTATCCACTTCAACTTCGCGCTGGTTCACGTAACCCTTTTTATCGCGATGCAGGAATTCGATTGGGTCCTCGATCGTAATAATGTGTTCGGCGCGCGTGGAATTCACACGATCGATCATCGCCGCCAGCGTCGTGGATTTACCGGATCCGGTCACGCCCGTCACCAGCACCAGGCCGCGAGGCATTTCGCAAATCTGCTCGATCACCTTCGGCAAATACAGTTCGTCCAGCGCGCGAATCTTTGTGGGAATTACACGAAGGACCAGCCCCACGTTTCCGCGCTGCTGAAACACGTTCACACGGAAGCGGCCCAGGCCGGCCACGCCGTAGGCCATATCAATTTCGCTGGTCTCTTTGAATTTTTGTTTCTGCCGAGCAGACATCATGCTGAATGCCATGGTCAGCATGTCTTCCGCGGTCACGCGCGGCTGATCGGTCAGCGGCACCAGCTCGCCATCGATTCGAAGGTGAGGATAGTTCCCGACCTTCAAGTGCAAGTCGGAGGAGCGACGCTCCATCGCAATTTTCAGCAGATCATCTATTTGCATGCAGACGGGTTCCCGAAGCCATCTGTATGATCACCTGAATTCGTACCCAATCAAAGTGACCTAAGTAATTGGCCTTTTCGCGCATGAGCAGCGAAAAACGAAGCGGGAGGCGGCCCGTCGGAATACCGACGGACCCTGCGTTTTCACCGAACGAGACTACACAACGCACAGGGGTTCTCCGCCGGTGGATGAGGAACCGGCTTGTGGCCTGTTATTACGCAGCCAAAAACAAGTGGCATTGTCATGGGTGAACCTACAGAAGGGGCCGCCGGGGAGTAAGAAGCTCATAGAAACGGGCATTGAGCCACGCATCTAATTCATTTTGCTCACCAGGGGTGTTGCACCGGAAATTTATTCCTGTCTTCCCATGCTTGTCGTCCCACACCACGGTGCCGCCTGCCCGAACTGCCTGTCCAGCCCCTGGGAGGAACAAAGCAATCTGGACTACTCCGCCAGGATGCAGCGGAGACGGAGTTTTCAGCGCCATCCCGCTACTGCTAATGTTGATGGTCGTGCAGCTAAGATCGGTTGCTTCCTCCGATTGAGTAAGCAAAGCAGGTATTTCTGCCGTGCAGCGGAAGTAGCGCCTGCTCTCACGGGCCATAAGATCATATGACGCATGTAGCAATCGTCGAATCTCGATAGTTTCTATCGGGCGCTCAAAAATAAAGTTGGCACCCTGCCGAAGAGCTTGGTGCCTGTGAGTGGTGTCACTCGCTACAGCAAATACCAGTGCGTTGCGGTTTCCGCGACTCTCCCGTACACCGCCCATAATTCTCAGCGTCTCTGGAACGGTGTCGAAATCCACTAGCACCGCCTCGTACTTTGATTCTGCCAGCTCGTCGGGAACCGCGTTGATACTGGCGCTAATCTGTGCCTCAATCCCGAGTTCACGGCATAAATTCGTGAAATCTGTGACCAGCGAAGGGTCAGGGGTAACTAAGAGAACGCGAATATCGGCTGCATTTTGCATCATCACTGCCTTTCCGTTTTGAGTGCTTCGGCAACTTCAATGTGCTTAGGGTCGGCGTGTTTTGCTGCATACAATGCGATGTCGGCTCGCGGTAGATGGCTGAAGTTAGCCGCTGTATCCGGCTGAAAACCTGACATTCCGAAACTGGCTGTAACACACAGAGTGCGGCCATCAAAGTTAAACCGTTGCGCTTCCAATTCACGACGAATGCGTTCAATTACGTTCGTTCTGGATATTCGGTTTCTCAACATCGGTTATCACGATGACGAACTCCTCTCCTTCTATGCGTCCGCAAATGTTCGATGCGGCGCGTGTTTGACTTGAGCAGATCAGCAAATTTCTTGAGCACTACGTCTCGTGCTTGGTGCGAATTTCTAGCGTGAAAACCAGTCTTCTGGCGGTTTTTCAATTCCCCAAACGTTTCCAGGCTCATCGAGAGACAGTCCCAATAGCCAGAACTTCTCATATTCACCAACGGAAATGCAGTTAACGATTTCGGCGGTGACGCTGCGCGTTGCAGGAAGTCCCTCTAATCGAACGCGGATTCCGATCTCCAGTGGGCGACCGAATTTCACGCCGCATCCTTGGGGATTGACGAGGACTACCAAACACGGCTCGACAAAAGGACAGAAGGAATCGAGGGTAGTCAAAGTGAGCCGAATGTTGCAAGGAATTCTGGTGCCGCACCGAAAATTAACCATCGGACGAGTTTTGGAAATGAGAAAACGAAAAGATAAGGGAAGCAATCACGCCGAAATCTTTCTCGTATCTCCTCTGGACAGCTTTGGCTTCCAGATTGCAGGCGGTCTGCTCGATTCAGCAGAAACGCTTGCACTTTGCAAAAATGAGACCGCTCAATTTTGGGGCAGAGTATTCTCTTTCGAGCTCCCACGCCAGCCGGGATTCATACCATTCGGAGTAATACGAACTGCCCATGAGGGGAGCATACATCTCTAATCCAATGGATCATTGGAAACTTAGAAGGGTCGGTTCGTCGACGGTTATATATAAATGATCCGTAGCCCAATGGGTTGTGATTGCATTGCTCTGTCAGTTCGAACCATACCCCATGCATGGCCTGCTTAGGTCACAACTTTTTGAGATTGCGGCCTTCTGTGGGACTTGAACCGTGCGGTACTTCGGTACTCATTACCGCCGGCATTTTGAACTTTAGACTACTAGCATGGGAATCGAAACTCTGACTCAGCGCAAAAGCCAACTCGCGCGTGTAACCCAACAGCTTTCCTATTTGGAAAAACGCGACTGGGAGCTGTGGGCGATAGTTGCTATCACGGGAATTTTGGTCAGCGGAACACTGCTCACAATTCTCTTCCGCGCCGCGTTTCTAACTAACGAGGGCGTTCATTTCGAAATTACAATTTCCAGGCCACTGGCCATTGGCCTGTTCGTGCTTCTCGGATTGCTTAATCTATATTTGGTAAGCAAACGCTTCGAAGTTCGACGTTTGCGAGAGCAGTTGATATCCAGCACTCTACAGAGTCAGCTAATCGAGCAACAGTCGTTCATTGACCCCCTGACGGAAATATACAATCGCCAATCTCTGGACCAAACTGCCGGACGTTTTATCAGTCAAGCCATTCGACGAAAAACGCCTCTGGTTTTTCTGATGATCGATGCTGATAATTTTAAGCAAGTTAACACGCGCTTTGGACACCTTACGGGTGACTTCGTATTGACTGAGATTGCATCGGTGTTGAAATCTTCCATTCGCGCCTCCGACGCACTGGTCCGTTATGGAGGGGATGAATTCTTAATCATTCTTTCAGACACAGCCTCAACCGGAGCGGAAAGGGTCATTGAACGGATTCATCGCAAGTTTGACGATTGGAACGAGGCAGACCATCTTGAAGGCTTTCGGGTAAACGTCAGCGTAGGTTCTGCTGAATGGCACGAAGGCGACACGTTGGATGAAATGCTAGATAACGCCGACCGCAAGATGTATACACAAAAGAAAAAATGAACTCCCGCTCGTCACAAAACATTTAGTCCCACCTCAGTTGCTTCCATCCTGAATAATCTCCTAGCACAGTGTAGTGGTGCTTCGTCACGGCACTTTAGATAATGTCGGAATTTGGATTTCGCTCCGGGCAGTATCAGAGATTTATTTTGGGCGGAGAATATGGTTGCTTTTGAGGTTCTAGTTTAGAGGATTCATTCTCATTCGGAATGTTGCAGAGTGTATGAGTGGAGGGTGCATACGGTGAATCCTGTAGATCACGGAAGGTAATAATTCGTCGATTCCCCGACGATTGCACATAGATTACGCTTCACGCGGGCTCTGTGGTATTCCAATCATCGTGATTGCTGAAGGCCCCCTCCATTTTGGCATGACGGGCGTGGGAATCCGGGATTCGGCTCGAATACTGAGAGCCCGGTCAGCTCAAGCGCGCTATTTCGAATGGCTTCACGATCACTTCTTCATGCGATTTGATGGCCAATGCGTACATACCGAGATTCGGCGCAACCAACCTAGGCGACTTGTTAGTAACAGAATCCGAACTGGGGCCGGAACAAGTCTCCTGCATTTCAGATTTGGATGGAGGTGCTGACCAATGGCGCTTTTTTTCTCATCGTCTCAAGAACAAAGTTTGCAAACGGAGTCGAAATGCAGATGTGGCGCGGCCACACGTTGGAAGATGCTAAATCAGTTGTTGAGCTGTCGATACTGTCCATTACGCAGGTGGTGGAATGCTTGGTGCCACAGCGCGCCTATGTACAGTTCAGAAGACTTATGAAGAAGCGCCATCAATGTTGAGATCATTGTTTTCTTTCGGTTCTGCCGCGGAATTTACGCTGTGAGCGCGGGAAGTTTCTGGGGCAGAAGATTTCTGCGTCTAGCGTCCTGCTTGGCCGAGGGCGCTCCCGAACGAACTTCGCCGTTATCGCTTGCTGAGATATCTGCACTCGTACCTTTACGACAGCGTACATGATCTTCCCAATTGGCTCCGTCATCTGACGCTAGGGAGTTTGATCTAGTGGCAAGTTCCTAACAAGAGCCACCCATCCTGCCGATAGAAGAAATCAAGCGGCGAGAAATGTTCCGTGCGGTTGCTCTCAAATTGTCGAAGTGTTTGGGAGTCCTCGCTCAGAGATCGAAGGTACATAGCCAGCAACGTTGCCCCTGTTCCGCTTTCGTAGCAAATCACAAACAACTGCTGAGAATTCTAAATCTCACCTATTATTTTTGTCCCAACTTAAAAGGAGACATGGTGAGCGCGGTAGGAATCGAACCTACAACCTACTGATTAAGAGTCAGTTGCTCTGCCAATTGAGCTACGCGCCCGGAAGGACTACCGAAGGAAGGACGACACTGGATTATAACATCGCATGATGAGCGGCTTCGCGTCGTCCGTAAAGATAAGCACGCTGGTCGCGGGACAGGTTTATCGAGTGATTGCAGGGTGATTTTCGTTGCAGCGGCAATCTGATTGCGGCGCCATTCTGATGAAGGACAACGCATTTTCATTGCGGCCGAAAACTTATTCGCTGGTGAAGTAGTCGACCGTCACTGGATTTTCGAACAGCGAGTAATCGCGCGTGACCACAGTGATGCCGCTCTCGGTCACGAAATATTTCTGCCGGTCTGCTTCCGGATCAAAGCCGATCGTAGTGCCCTCGGGGATGTGCACGTCGCGATCGATGATTGCTCGGCGAATGCGGCAATGGCGCCCTACGTTCACGTGAGAAAAAAGAATGCTGGAATCGACTTCGGTGTAAGAGTTCACGCGAACATCGGGCGAGAGCACGCTGTAACGCACTGCGCCTCCAGAAACGATACAGCCGGCCGAAACTATGGAGTCCAGCGCTTGACCGGTGCGTCCAGGCTCTTCAAAAACGAATTTCGCCGGCGGATATTGCCGCTGATGAGTGCGAATCGGCCAGGCTGAATCGTATAAGTTGAAGACGGGCGAAACCGAAACCACGTCCATGTTGGCTTCGTAGTAGGCTTCGAGGGTCCCTACATCGCGCCAGTAGAGCGCCTCTTTTTTGTTCTCGTCGACAAAATCGAAACCGTACACACGATAATCGTCCGCCATCTTTGGCAAAATGTCTTTGCCGAAATCGTGACTGGAGGATTCGTCCTCGGCATCTTTCAGCAGCACGGGAATGAGCACGTCGGTATTAAACAGATAAACGCCCATCGAGGCGGGCACCCGGTTAGGATTGCCGGGAACGCGAATTTGCGTGACTTTCGGCTTCTCTTCGAATCCAGTAACGCGGTTGTCCGAATCCACCGACATCACTCCGAAGCGGTAGGTTTCCTCCGGTTCGATCTGAATGGTCGCGATGGTCACGTCCGCTGCGGAGTCGATGTGCTGCCGCAGCATCAGGTCGTAATTCATCTTGTAAATGTGGTCGCCAGAGAGAATCAGGACGTGCCGCGGCTGTTCAGATCCAATGGAATAAATGTTTTGATAGACTGCGTCGGCCGTGCCCTGATACCACTGATCGCTCACCCGCTTCATCGGCGGCAGAACTTCAATGAATTCTCCCAATTCACTGCCCACAATGTTCCCCCAACCTTCACGGACATGCCGGTTGAGAGACAAGGCCTTGTACTGAGTGAGGATGTAAACCCGGCGCAGATCGGAGTTAATGCAGTTGGAAAGCGTAATGTCGATGATGCGGTAGATACCGCCGAATGTGACTGCCGGCTTGGCGCGGTCGCGGGTCAGCGGATAAAGCCGTTCTCCGGCTCCTCCCGCCAACAGGACTCCCAAAGTGTCTTTCATCTCGCTCCGCTAGGATGAGCAAGCTGCGCCCGGCGAATAAGAAAATTTACTGAAGCCCCTTTTGCGCGGTAATACTAGCACACGGGGTTAAGAAAAGACCAAGGCGGCTATCTTGACGATTCGCTACGACCAGCGACCGCTGCGCCGGAAGCATATTTCAATACCGGCAGACTGACTGCAACCAGAGTACCCGGATTTGTTCTGCGAATGCTTATGGCCCCGCCCAGCTGGCGGGCCCGCTCGCGCATTCCTCCGATACCCACCCCAATATTGGCGCCGCCGTCATCCATACTCTTTAAAATTTCAAGCGGGATCCCACAACCTTCATCGCGAACGGTAAGTGAAGCCCCTTCGCTATTCGCTTGCAAAGAAATAAATGCAGTGCGGCTGCCCGAGTGGCGGTGAATATTTACCAGTGACTCCTGCACGATGCGGAAAATAGCGGTTTCAACTTCGGTGGGAAAGCGCGGAAGTTGCGCGTCAATATCCAGATTTACCGCGATTTTGCTGCGATCGCTGAATCCCCGCGCGTACCATTCCACGGCACTGGCCAATCCTGTCTCGTCAAGCATGGGGGGATGTAGCAGATAAGAAAGCGTCCTGATTTCAGAAATGACCTGATCCGCAAGCGCGGCGCTATCTGCGACTCTGGCCGACAAGCTGGGATCGTTCTGGGTGCGCTGCGCGATAACTCCTAAATTGATGTGGAGCGCGGCCAACAATTGTCCAGCGCTATCGTGCAGTTCGCGACCCAAACGCCGGCGCTCTTCATCCTGCAAGGTCAGGATACGAGCCGAGAGCTTGCGCAGCATTTCTTCGGTCTGCACACGTCTTTGAATTTCACTGTGCAGCAACTGGTTGGAGCGGGTGAGTTCTGAGGTGCGCTCCTGAATTTTCAGATCAAGTTGCTCATTGACGGCCCGCAGCTTCTGCTCCACACTGATCCGTTCGCGCTCCGTAGCTGCGTTTTGCTCGCGGGCCTCAGCCAGTTGCTGATCCTTGGCAACCAGTTCGGAGGTCTGCGAGAGCCTGTTTTTCTCCGGCTTTTCAGGATAAGGTGTTATTCGAGACAAGCTCAGTGCGGGCCCCCCGGGGCAGAGACACCCCTCAAGACATAGTCCGGCACATGCCAGCTTTTTGCCATACAGAGTTATCCTGATTACTATTTAGTACATGCATCTCGACATGAAAAATCAGGTAAGTTTCTTACTCCGAAGTTGCCAACTGCTCCTTCTTTTCATGGGGATGGCTTGCGCTCCTGCGAATTGCGTCAGCACTAATGGAGTGCCCCTCGTACAGTGGCAACCGAAGGTGCTGACCAATGGCTCTCCGGTTCTGTTCGAAATAAAAGCCTTGCCCAAGTTGCGAAAAGTTTCCGGCCTGTGGATGGAACACAGTGTGAGTTTTTTCCGCTCTACTGTGAACAAAGAATGGTATGGACTCGCGGCCATCCCCCTGACCACAAAGGCAGGAGCTTACGAGTTGCGCGTCACTGAAACTCTCTCTAGCGGCGGAACTATAGAACTGACCCGCAAAATCAGAATCAGCAGCGCTCCTTATCCCAAGATCACGGTTAAAGTGGCTAAAAAATTCACGGAACCCAGTCCCGATCAACTCACCACTATTTCCGCTGACAAAAGTTTGAAAGCGAAGACATTTGGGACAGTGACCGCCGACCGGCTCTGGGCGGGACAGTTCGTCGCTCCGGTTTCAGATCCGATCTCTGACATATTCGGAACGGCGCGAGTGTTCAATGAGCAAGTCCTGAGCCGGCACCAGGGTTTGGACTTTGCTGCTCCTCCAGGAACCGATGTCCATGCCATAAATAGTGGAGTCGTAATTCTCGCGCGGCCTATGTTTTTCGAGGGTAACTGCGTTGTCATCGATCACGGGCAGGGGTTACTGAGTTTGTATCTACATTTATCGGCTTTCAAGGTAAAAGAAGGCGATCAAGTGCACATCGGGGAGACCATCGCATTGAGTGGTGGAACAGGAAGGGCTACAGGACCGCATCTGCACCTTGCGGTTCGCTGGCAAGGGATTTACTTAAGTCCGGCTATCTTGCTGAAACTAAAGATGCCAGGTAATCCACAATAGTATTGCACGGAAACCTTGTTCTGATTTCGTAACAAAAACGAACATCGCAACCCCGAATCTGGCGTTTGTGCGAAGCTGCTTTCGCTGATCGTCAGGTATAGCGTGGGGAAGCGCTAATTTTTCGCCCGACGGATAGCTATCGGGAACTTGGAGGGCCCCCTCGACAGGTTCCCGGTATCTTTATAGGGCTAAAGAGAGGCCACTTTGGATTGTTGCAGGACTTCGGCTTCGACAGCTGCACCGTCGCGATAAGAGACGTGCCGTCCCGAGATCGCCGGGATGCGTTCACCGGGAACAACCACTCCCACCAAATTCAGCGGATCCGCAGCTGATATTGTGACGACCTCGCCGCTTGCCGAAATTTTTCGCGTAGCTCGCAAGGACTCGACAGCGACCGGCAAAGCAAATTGCTCGCCGAGAAAGCCGTCGACGAACTTGCCTCCACGAATTTCGCCACGGGCTTCCAGTCGGCGAAATGCCAGCTGCAGCTCTCGCCATTTGGGCAGATTGCTTTCGCGGACTAAGAGATCGCGAAAAACTACACCGTACCGTCTTAACAACATCCAGCAAACAGCTTCGGCCCGGCGTTCGTGCTCGACGGCAGAATCGGCGTGCAGGATTGCCCATCGGCCGGAGCTATGTCGGGGCCGAGCGGCTTTGCCATTGCCCTGGCCCGCGCGACGCTTGGGATCAATTAAGGCCCGAAGATTGTCGAACCCATCAGCAGTAACAAGTCCTGCAGCGACCAACTCCCATAATCCGGTTTCAATTTCAGCTTTCAATTTACCTGTGGCGCGGACGATATCTGCAAAAAACGAAGCGCCTCGCTGGCGCAGCATTTCGAATACCTGGTTCGCGACCGGGCTGAGTCCCTGCGCGTCTGTGAGAGAGGCATGCGGCGCCATCCAGTCGGAGTCTTCGCGCACGAAAAACGTGATGGGAGCTACGCTGGTGGGAATGACCCGGCGGCGATGGGGCTGGTCGCCGTTCGGAGATTCAAGAGTCGCCGGATGCGGAGAAAGCCTTCCCCACCCCACTGCGCCGGTCAGGCAAAGCTGATCGAGCCATTTGGGATCGTAATCCGCGATTCTCCTTGAGAGCACCTGCCGTTCCCAGGCATTCGCCGGAATTTCAAAACCTTCAAGCTGGCGCAATACTTCCAACGTCGCCCGTTCGCCCTGAAGCTGGGATTCTGGCGCGATGTGCTGCCACCGCAATAGCCAGCGCATGAACTGTGCCGCGGTGACCGGCTGAATCTGCTTGCGCAGGGTAGCCACGGTGAGCCGGTGAATTCGCGCCAGCAGACGGCGATCGCACCATTCCATTTCTGCCATGCTGGGATCGGTGAATTTTCCGCGGAGGATGGCGCCGCCGGCTTCCATCCGCAGTAGCGCTTTCTCGATCTCCGCAGCGGGAACTCCTAAGGTATTTGCTAGTGCTTGCGCGGTTACAGGGCCGATGTGTCCCATCCAGCCGGTGACCATGGCGAGGATTGCATCGTCTGGAGAGAGAACTGATTGAGCAATTTCAGCCGGAGCGTTGTCGAAAACTGCATTGGGATAAATTGCGGAAAACGCTTTGGCCCGTTCGGTTGCAATCCAGTAGTTGCGATCACCGCTTCGTGCGCGCACAGCCCGATTAGCTTGCGTGAGGCGCTCAAAAAACCGGGTCCACTCAGAAACCGAATCAACGTGGGGACAGCCGTCCTCGGCTGTCCGGTCGAGCAGCGCTCGACGATCTTCATTTCCTTCCACAAAGGCTTTCGGTTCAGCTTCGCTGAACCGGACAGCCGAGGGCGACTGTCCCCACGCTGGCATTGACTCTGGCAGCGCAACCAACGTGTGCAGCACGTCGTGCAATTCATCCGCATCGCGCAGATCCGGCCAGGCTTCGGCGCGTACTTGCTCGATGGCGCCCGGATCGAGTTTGCCGACTTCTTCCAAAACTGATTCTGGAAGAATGCGCCGCATCTCCACCGCCCGGGCGCGCCGCTCTTCGAGCGGAGCATCATCAAGGTATGCGTACGGATTCGCGTTCAGTATTTCGTGCGAAAACTGCGACGGCACCGGCGTGTCGACCGCGACACAACGAATGCTTCCATCTTCCATGCGGCGCAGCAAATCGCGCACGCCGTCGATATCCATGGCTTCGGTGAGAACGTCTTTCATCACCTCTTTCACCAAAGGATGATCGGGGATCTTAATGTCGCCTTCGATATTTTCCTGGCAGGCCGCAACGTCGGGAAACACCGAAGCCAGTAAATCGTCAGAGCGAATGCGCTGAATTTGCGGCGGAACTTTTTTGCCGCCCTGAAAACGAAGCAGAGCCAAAGAACGGTTCGCGTCCCAGCGCCAGCGGGTTCCGAAAACCGGAGCGGCAAGAGCGGCTTGCTCGAGCACGGACTGAACGCTCTCGGCATTCAGAAAATGAAATACGTCGGCCAAAGGAAAGCTGTGCTGCTCGGCCAGAGCGATGTTAAGTCCGTTGTCGGTTGCCGCGGCCTGCAATTCAAAATTGAAGCTGCGGCAAAAACGTTTGCGAAGCGCCAGTCCCCAGGCCTTGTTGATGCGGGCGCCAAATGGTGCATGGATCACCAGTTGCATT
>DATNAF010000230.1:0-5950 GCA_035572845.1 Terriglobales bacterium | reverse complement strand
GCGGCAGGACAAGCTGGGGCGAGAGATCTTTCTGGATCCGCGGACGGTGCGTTATCTAACGGCGGACCTGGAGAGGCAGGTGTTCCTCGTGAAGCGGCAGGATGAGGAAGACAAACGATACCCGATGGTCCATTTGACGCCGCAAGGGCGCGCGCTCGTGAGCAGGATCTTTCCTCGGCAGGCGAAATTGATTCGCGCGCAGATGATCGCGCTTGGAGCGCGAGAGCAAGGCATGCTGAACCGGCTTTGCAAGAAGCTGGCGGACG
Source organism: Terriglobales bacterium (assembly GCA_035572845.1). Classification (GTDB taxonomy): domain Bacteria; phylum Acidobacteriota; class Terriglobia; order Terriglobales; family Acidobacteriaceae; genus Gp1-AA145. The sequence goes on along the minus strand of DATNAF010000230.1, from coordinate 5,684 downwards.
GAGATGTGAAGAGATTCCTTTCGGAGATTACGATGGCGGAAGTGGAGGATGAAATATAGCCACCGAGACACAGAGCAGGTGGTGCCCCGACAGCGACTTGCCGTCTACGCAATCAATGTGGTCGGCCCGTTATGCAAATAGCTTCTTGCCGCAAGTGATTCCAGGTGACTACCGCGAGGGTGCAAAACCTTGCGCACAAGAGCTGGGGCATTCCGGTTTGCGACGAGCCGTGACGACAGCGCTCAAACGCGCTTCCGCCAGTGGACGCGAACTTCCGCGAGCCTATGAGCCTTGACTTCAATCCCGTGAAGTCCCTGCTCTGTGATCGCGCCGAGCAAATAAATAGTACCTCCGACCAGAAGCAAACAGAGGAGAACGGAAATGAATAGAAGCTCCGCAACAAGCAGTTCGCGCACCAAGTAGAACTGGATAGTGGCGAAAAATATGGCTGCTCCGGCCCTCGCAGCGGCCAGTTTACTGTGCGCGACTCTCCGTAATGAATTGTGGGAATGCATCCCTGCTTTTCTTTCTGTGTCGGAAACCATCTCGTTTCGTACGTTTTCTTTTTAGCTGCAAGCTGCACGACGCCGTGACAGGTATCACACAATATTAGACGCGAGAGAACGATCCGGCTCAGAGAGCCATGTGTCCGCGATCCATAACTATGTGGACGAAACCCTCCCCTTTGCTGTACTCGCCGTGAGATGTTCACCCTACGGCAGAGGCTGGTTCATTGCAGGGATTCACCCGCGATCCTGTAGAGTGGCTTTTTAGTCCTCTCCATGGCGTCTAATGTTGCAGATGCAAAATAGTCTCAATTAGAAAGCCGCAAAACCCTATAGCCATGCGTTGCCACAGGAGGAATACCCTTGCCACGAGTACTCATAGCAGACGACAACAGCACCCTTCGCGAGGCTCTCAAGAACATTCTTGTCAGCCGAGATGGATGGGTCATCGCCGCCGAAGCATCAAACGGCGCAGAAGCAGTAGAATTGGCCGCAACAAGCGAACCGGACGTGATTCTGCTGGATTTCCAGATGCCAGTAATGAACGGGCTGGATGCCGCGAAGAAGATTATCGCGAAGAATCCTGCGATTCCAGTTGCAATGTACACGCTGCACCAGGGTGATTTTTTTGAATCGCAGGCTAAAGCAGTGGGAGTGCGGAAAGTGATCTTGAAAACCGATCTGTTCTCCGCATTATCTACGAGCCTTCACGAGTTAGTCGACAGACGAGCTGGCGACACACAGCAGACGCGTAAGCCACAAAAGAAAAAACCGAAGGGGACAACGCCACGAAGACGGCCTAAATGAGTGGCGATGGTTTACAGGTTTCTAAGTAGTGTTCCCGATATACACCGCCGGGAGAAGATCATAGATTCGAAGCTCGCTTTATACGCGGCGGGAGGAGAAAAACGTGCCGGAATCGGAAGCAACAACAATATATGATATTTTTTCAGGCATTCTTGACCATGATGCTCTTTGGATTGTGGCGGTAAGCGGGTTACGTACAGCAATTGACGTGATGAATCGCATTTCAGACAAGCATCCCGGTTCCTATTTCGTATTCGATACGATGCGCAGATCAGTGGTCGCACAAGTGAGCGTAAAGCTACATTTGGTAGCGTGACTTACAAAGAGCATTTGGCGCGCACCAGCGTGACGGCTTATGAGCGCCGGTTCGCGTTTTGAATGGAGTCTGGAGCAGGTGCTGCTGCTCCAGCGGGTGCTGCGGCTGCTCTTGCCAAGGCTTCCTGAAGACTCGGAATTAGAGAGGCGAAAACGTCGGCTTTCGAGATGAACTTAGTGACGCCAATCGCTTTTGCCTGATTCTCCAAAATCGAAATTTCGTGGAGAGAGTAAAGTGCTAACGGGATCGATGGATTCTCTCTGAGGATGTTTGCAGCCGCTTGGAGCCCATTCACGTTAGGCATCTGGAAATCCAGCAAAACCCGTCCGGCCTCAACTCGTGCGTTAATTCAACTGCTTCCTGGCCATTCGTCGCCAGTCCACACACGTCCATTGGTCCTTAGCACAAAAGATCATGCTCAGAGCGCTGCGCATACTCGGACTATCGTCGGCGATGACGATCCGCCACGCCATATTGCCCCCTACGTCTGAAAGCCGACATTACGTATAAATACTGACGGGTGAACACCAGGTCTCACAATACGTACGCCCCTGTATCCAGCAATACGACTGGCGCTGACCGCCTTTATCGTGTTAACGTTTTTGTGTTCTCCTCACCGAGCGGCCTGAAACATGGCTCGCCACTCTCTGCCGAGAATGAGAGAGGCGGGCTAGTGGCAATCCATACAAACGTTATAAGTGTTCATTTCCCTGTTGTGTGTCTAGCCGGTTCAGCCGGCGGACTGGAAGCCTACCGCGAGATTCTTCGCCACCTACCGAACGATAATGGCATAACTTTTGTGATCGTGTCGCATCGAGGCGAAGGCGACCCCACTTTGCTGCCCAGTCTCCTTGCCCGAGTGACGCGAATGGAGGTACTTGAGGCCGAGGACGGCATGATGCTCGAACCGAACTGTGTGTTCGTGAAGCCCGCCCGGACTCACCTGACCACGGATGGTCTCGCCTTTCAACTGTACGATCAGCCGGGGGCGCCGGGCTGGTCCGTGGATGTGACCTGTTTCCTGCTCTCGCTCGCCAAAACATGTTCGTCGCGATCTATTGCGGTGATTCTTTCCGGTATGGGTTTCGACGGGAGTTCGGCTCTCGGCAACATCAAGCAGGCGGGCGGCGTAGTGTTTGCGCAGTCAGACCCGGTCTATGGCGACATGCCCAATCCGCTGTCAACACCGGCTACGTGGATTTCACGCTCTCAGCCACGCAAATTGGCCAGCGCCTGGCAGCAATGAGTACTCCCCGCTTCGGCTAAGCGGCATGAAAAGCTGGTGGGTAATGTCAGATGTGGACGTGGCAAGACTTCGCCTGATTTACATTCATTCTGAACCGATAGCGCGATCGAGCGCGCGACGGAGCTTTTCGTTTACCTTGCGAGCAACCGACTCCAAAGCTGGATAACCCGCCACGGAAAGCATCGTTTCCGCATCGACAACGCCAGCGCGAACTCGGCCTTCCTGTTCAAAGACGACCGCATTACAGGGCAGCAACAAACCCAGATTCATGTCCTGCTGGAGGGCCTCATAGCCCAGCGATGGATTGCAGACACCCAAGATGACGTAGTTCGGAAATTCGACACCTAATTTTTCCTTCAGCTTGGCCTGAATATCGATTTGGCAGAGTACGCCAAACCCCTCTTCCTGCAGGGCCGATGTGAGCCGCGCGAGGACGTCATCGAAAGCTCCGTTCGCTATGCGAACCTCACCATATTGACGATTCGTAGCTGTATTCATACGGGCTCCTTTCGATTACCTGAATCTGCTCGGTTGGACATGCCTGCGGAAGATCGTTTCTTTTAAGCCGCAGCCCTCGCTTTCGAGCGCGCGATTTCAACCGAGCAGGGTGCGTTAGCGGCAACGGCTTGCGCGACTGAGCCCAAGACCAGCTTCGCCGCTCCGTTTCCGTGAGATCCGACCAAAATCAGATCAGCACTCCAGCGTTTGGCCTCTTCGACGATTGCGGTCTTTGGATTCCCCTGAAGAACACTTGTCGACAATGCGAGTGAGGGCGCTCGCCGCTTGATTTCCTCGGCCGCGTTCGCGACATCGCGTGGGGCGCGCAGGCGTTCTTCCTTGAGCGTTTCGACGTGCGCCGCTGCCAGCACCAGTACGGGATCCGGGACCAACGGCGTTGGATGGAATACCGAAAGCACCCGAACCTCAGAACCGGCAGGCCATTCACGTTCTATAATTTCCTCAAGCGCCGCACCGCCGAACTTCGAACCATCGATCGCAAGTAGGATTCTCATGGGCTCGCCTCTTTAACAGCTCAACCATAGCTCTACTTCAAGGACGCAGATGTGATGGGAGTCACATCCGCGGCGAATCAATCGCAGGAAACTAGCGAAAGGAGGATTTATGATCGAGAGACTAAAAGATCTTCCGCCGGGTGTTGATGGCGTGCGAGCCATGGGGATGATATCGAAGGGCGACTACGAAAGAGTGTTCCCGCCGATTCTCGAGGAGGCACGACACAATGGCCATCCGATTCGATTCCTTTATCAGGTTGGCCCTGAGTTCGAAGGTTTCACGCCGGGTGCGGCCTGGGAAGACGCGAAAATCGGCATCCATTCGATGAGGCTCTTCATCGGCTGCGCGATTGTGACGGACATCGCGTGGATCCGCGAGTGGACTCGCGTGGCAGGTTTCCTAATGCCATGCCCGGTGCGAGTCTTTGCAAATAAGGACCGCGATAACGCGATTGCGTGGCTGAACTCCATTCCTACAGAGTCGGGAATTTCCCACCGGGTTTTGCTCGAATCCGGAGTCATCGTTGTAGAGGTAAAACACGCTTTGAGCGCCCAGGACTTTGACGCGCTGGCATTTGCGGCCGACGCGTGGATTGAATCGCATGGCGGGTTGCAAGGAATCGTCATTCACGCGCGCGAATTTCCGGGTTGGGAAAGTCTGGGCAGCCTGATCCGTCACATCCAATTCATCCGCGACCATCACCGCAAGGTGAAGAAAATCGCGCTTGCTGCCGATGCCAAACTCGCAAGCGTTGCGCCGAAGATCGCCGAGCATTTCATCCAGGCTGAGGTGAAGCATTTCGGCTACGACGAATTGGATATCGCGATCGCCTGGGCTGGAAGCACCGCAGAGCGAAAAGACGCGGCAGCTTAGCGACGCTACGTTTGTTCCGGTGCTTACGGCTAAAAAGCCAGACGATGCTTGCGCCTAAGCGCCTTTTTTCAGCATGCGCGGCATTTCATGTGGCACTGTGTCCATCTTTAACAATTCACTACGGCCGAGTGCGGCTTTCAGGACACGCTCAATTTCTTTCCGTTCGAAGGGGTAAACGACATAGTCGAAAGCACCACGCTCTAGGAAATGTACAAATCGGGACCAATCATCCAGACGCGACACGACTATTAAAGGTACTTTGTCTTTGCGGCCAGCTTGCAGAACGAGGCGGTCTATCCCAGCGCTGGGCAGCTCGTCAGAACAGAAGATCAGAGAGACAGGGGTGCGAGAAAGAACATGTTCGGCCTCGTCAACGGTTGTCGTAACAATCGCCGTAAAACCATGATTAGCCAAAATCGCCGCAAGCGCCTGCTGAACCGGCAGTTCCTGAGAAGCAAGTAGCGCGTTAAGAATCGGCATTAGCGTCTCCTTTTAAACCGGGTAAATACACGATTAGCAGTGCCCAAATGGTTTTGGCGGTGATCGCCGTCACAAGAAGAAGCGGACGCGGGGAGAATCTGACGCGAGAAGAGTCTGACAGCAATGTGTGGCAAGTGCTTATCTGCGTACAGGGCCACTGAGGCACAGAGACACAGAGTAAACGCGATTTGTTCAAAGCAGGACTTCAGGGGCTAAGGCGCAGACTCCAGGCCGTTGAAGGGTGGCGCGCGGTCCGGAGGGGGAGTGGGACCGCGCGCCGCGATCGCATAGCTGCCGCCGTTGACACGGGGCAGTGGTTTGGCGACAGCCTGCTGTTTGCCCAGACAACATAAATTCTTATGCGGCGGCAGGCTGTGATGGGTGTCACACAGTCTGCGAATCGCAAGCGGCACTCTTCAGCGGTGATCATGGTCACATCGTC